>SHUZ01000021.1 GCA_009694415.1 Acidimicrobiia bacterium | reverse complement strand
GAGAAGCGTGCCAGCCTCGATGCGATCTCCCATTATCTCGGTATCGGTAGAAGAGAGCTCGTCGACGCCTTCGACCGTGATCGTGCTCGTCCCTGCACCGAGAACGTGAGCACCCATGCGGTTCAGAAACGCTCCGAGGTCGGTAATCTCGGGCTCGCGCGCCGCGTTCTCAATGACGGTCTCACCTTTTGCAAGAACTGCGGCGGTTAGAAGATTCTCGGTAGCTCCGACGCTCGCGAACTCCAAGACAATCCGCGCGCCATTCAATGCGTTGCACCGTGCATTTACAAAACCATGTGAGACCTCGAGTTCTGCCCCCATGGCTTTGAGCCCATTGAAATGCATATCGAGCTTGCGGTTTCCGATGTTGTCTCCGCCCGGCAGAGCGACGCGGGCTTCACCGCAACGAGCGAGCAACGGGCCCAGAACATTGATCGATGCCCTCATCTTGGTCACCAGTTCATACGGCGCTTCTGGCTCGAGAGTCCCTGAGGTGTCCAAACTAAGTTCGTCAGGACCGGTCCATTCAACCTTGGCCCCAATTGCCTGTAGAACGGCGATCATCACCTCTAGGTCTTGAACTTTCGGAAGGTTGCGCACGCGCGTCACTCCGGGAGCAAGCAGCGCGGCCGCCAATTGCTTCAGACCAGAGTTCTTGGTCGCGCCTGAAACCTTGATCGTCCCGTGGAGTGGTTCACCTGGCCTCACCGCTACGGAGTTCATGGTCGCAAGGTTACCGTCGAGTCCACTAGCGATTTTGGTAAACGGGCGGTCTCTCTTCGATAAAGGCAACGATGGCTTCCTTCATATCATCTGAATGGAGGCAGACCGCTTGTCCTTCAGCTTCGATTCGCAAGCCGTCTTCGATCGCCACATCGAAACTCGCGTTGATCGCGCGTTTCGCGTACCGCACCGCCAACGGTGGTTGATCCGCGATGCGCTGTGCAAGCGTGTTTGCGGCTTGTTCAAGTTCTTCGTCAGATACCAATTGTTCACAAAGGCCTATGCGGTGGGCTTCCTCTGCCTCGATCCGAGCGGAGGTGAAGATCAACTCTTTGGCCTTACCGGGGCCTACCAACCTTGGAAGGCGCTGAGTCCCACCCAAGTCAGGAAGAATGCCGTACTTCATCTCGAGCAATCCGACGCTTGTACCGCGTGCAAAAATTCGCATGTCGCACGCCAACGCGATCTGCAGCCCAGCACCGAGTGCATAACCGCGCACCGCAGCGATCGTCGCGAATGGAACTTCTTCGAGCCACGAGTATGCCTCTTGCGTGCGCATGATCCCATCGACCACGGGGTCAGCATGCCGAGCGCCAACATCATCAGCACCGAGTTGGACATTTCCATCCGAAAATACCGTCGTATCAATTCCGCTTGAGAACGCTCGGCCTTCCCCTGTGACGATGAGCGCGCGAATGTCTCCTGGGTCGGCGAGAAGTTCCTGGCCAAGCGAGCGCAACTCATGCCACATCTCGACTGTGAAACTGTTCAACTTGTCTGGACGGTCGAGCACTAACCGACCTATGTGACCATCTACTTCAAGTCGCAACGTATTCATCTGGCTGAGGTTAGCGCCGTCAGATCGACCATCCTGCGGCGCGCCGTTCTTTGCAGGTCACACAAATTGGATACGCCTCTGGATCGCGAGTTGGCACCCATTTCTTGCCACAAAGCGCGACTATCGCCTCTCCCGTGACATACGCACGCGCTACATCGTCGCGTCGTGCGTAGTGGGCAAAACGATCGTGATCGCCGTCGTCGGTGACGGGCCGCGACGGTGCTTCGACGGGCGTTTCCACGGGTATGGTCGTCGTCTCCACGCATTTGAGGGTACTCACAGGGTGAGACGGCTAACCCACTCGGACGATGCATCTGCAGCCTCACGGAGGACATCGTCGATGCTGTGGCCACTAGACACCAAAGGCTTGAAGCCATGGTCGCCCGTTTCGATCCAACACCAGGTGACCGTGCCCTTGATTTTGCGTGAAGCCTTTGTGAGTGCCGTCTTTGGAGCGAGAGCATCGCGTGTTCCACTCACAAAGTGCACGGGCATTGTCAGCCGTGGAAAGTGTTCCGATCGTTCCCGCTCTGGCTTGCCCGCAGGATGCAGCGGATAGCCGAGCAGTAGAAGACCCATGCACGGAACCGGATCAACGACATCGCTCGCGATCATCGAGCAATACCGGCCTCCCATGGATCGGCCACCTAGGACCACGCGATCTGGAGGGAGTTTGGATCGACGAGCTAGTTCTGCGGCTGCCTCGCGCGTCGATGCCAACAAGACTGCAGGCCGGTCCGGTGGCCGCTTCCCCTGGCTTCGGTATGGGTACTGGAACCGAAGTGAGGGAACGCCATTATCGGCCAACGCATCCGCAACCGCCGTAAGCGCTGCCGCATGCATATCCGCACCGGCTCCATGGGCAAGAAGTACCGCTCGGTCCGCACCTCGGCTCGGACCCTGGAAGGCGTATTCGGAGTTGATCAGGGTCGCCGGGACGGCGCTCACATCGATATTTCAAATAAAAAACCCACTTCCTGCGACCCTAATCTTCACCCGGAAGAAAATGGCCCTCCTGATCTAAGATTGCCTCCCCCATGGTTACTTCTCCTCGTTTATCACCGCGCCTCCCATCAGAATTGCGCATCGCTTGGCTCCTCTACAGGGGGAATCCACATTGTGGCGGGCAAGGCGTCTACACCCGTTACATCGTCCGCGAAGCAATTGAACTTGGGCATCACGTTGAAGTGCTTTCGGGTCAACCCTGGCCGGAACTCGATGATCCGCAAGGGCTGGTCAAGGTTCCAAGCCTCGACCTATACCCATCCGGCAACCCGTTCAGAGTGCCATGGCCCTGGGAGTTTCGCGATTCGGTAGACGTCCGCGAGTTCGGAATCATGTGCTCTGGAGTCTTTCCAGAACCTTGGGCATTCAGCGAACGGGCACGGCGCGTGTTGCGCACTAGGCGCCCCGACTTCGATCTTGTCCACGATAACCAAAGCCTCGGCACTGGCTTACTCGGGATGATGGCCGACGGGTTCCCGCTCTGCGCAACCCTGCATCACCCGATCACAGTCGATCGCGATCTTGAACTCGCTCACGCAAGCAGTGCATGGAGACGTTTCAACCTTCGCCGTTGGTACGCGTTCTTAAACATGCAAATGAAGGTCGCGAGATCTGTGCCTCGAATTATCACGGTTAGCGAAAACTCGCGGCGCGACATCATTTCGCAGATGGGCGTTCCCGAAGACCGAATGCACATCGTGCCGGTCGGAGTAGACCAGGACGTCTTCAAACCACTCGCCAACGTTGAGCGTGTGTCTGGACGTTTGCTCGTAACAACATCCTCGGATCAACCCCTCAAGGGACTTGTGCCTCTCCTCGAGGCGGTAGCCAAGGTTCGAACTGAGCGCGACGAGGTTCACCTAGTCGTGATCGGAAAACCCAAAGAGGGTTCAACGGTGCCAGCGCTCCTAGACCGCTTAGGGCTGACGCCGCACGTCACGTTCGTTTCTGGAGTCCCAACGGAGCGCATTGTCGAGTTGTACGCCGAATGTGAACTCGCTGTCGTGCCATCCCTGTACGAAGGCTTCTCGTTGCCAGCAATCGAAGCCATGAGTTGTGCGGCACCGCTGGTGACGACAACGGGAGGCGCCCTTCCTGAGGTCACAGGGCCATCCGGTGAGGCAGCACTCACAGTGCCGCCCAACGATGCCGACGCTCTCGCTGGTGCAATCCGCACAATGCTCGAAGATACAGAACTACGTACACGCCTTGGTTCCGCAGGTCGCGCCAGGGTGCTCAACCGCTTCACCTGGCGGCGCACCGCACTGGAAATGATCGACAACTGGTACGAGCTACTCGACGCACATGTAGCGGTGAATCGCTAATGCTCACCTGCGATTTCGACCGTCTCGAACTTACGCACGGCGACCGCATCCTCGACATGGGTTGCGGCGGCGGGCGTCATGCTTTCGCAGCGATGAAGCGCGGCGCGCGCGTAGTGGCACTCGATTATTCAGAGGGCGAGCTCAAAGACGTACGGGCCACTGTCGCCGCCATGGATCAAGCAGGAGAACTCGAACCCGATCTTTCCTTCGGGACGATCAATGGCGATGCGCTAAAACTTCCGTTTGCCGATGGGAGTTTCGATGCTGTCGTTTGTTCCGAGGTCCTTGAACACATCTGGGACTTCCGGGGCGCGATCAAAGAACTAGTACGAGTACTGCGGCCTGGAGGCAGGATGGCCGTAACGGTTCCAACTAGATGGCCAGAGCGCGTGTGCTGGGCACTTGATCCCGATTATCACAACAGCCTCGGTGGGCATGTGCGCATCTTCCGTCAACATGAACTCGAGCAAGAACTTGAGAATTCCGGGCTTTGGTTGCGGGGGTCCCACCACGCGCATGCTCTGCACTCGCCCTATTGGTGGATCCGTTGCGCTGGTGGGGTCAACGAGCCGGATAAGCCAATTGCTCGCAAATACCATGATTTCCTTTCTTGGCAGATCATAAAAAATCCGCGATGGCTCGCCTCGGTCGATCGCCTGCTCAATCCTGTGCTCGGTAAGAGCTTGGTGGTCTACACGCAGAAGGTGACGCCGTGAGCATGAATGCCGCGCCTCTCGGCGTCGACGACATCCTGTCCGCCGACCAAATTCTCGAAACGGTTGATGCGATCGCTGCGATCCAACTGCCTAATGGAAACATCCCATGGATTCCAGGCGGTCATACCGACCCGTGGAACCTCGTCGAAGCAGCGATGGCTTTGGACGTCGGCGGCCGTCATGACGAAGCACGCCGCGCGTACGAGTGGTTGCGGGATATTCAAAATCCTGATGGGTCGTGGCACGCGTATTACATCGGCAACGAAGTGAAGGACGCCACCCTCGATACCAATGTCGCGTGCTACATCGCGACTGGCGTGTGGCACCACTACCTAGCGTCCGGCGACAGCGCGTTTCTGATTGAGTTCTGGAACAACGTCGAGCGCACGATTGACTTTGCACTAGATCACCAGACAGGTACCGGAGAACTGGCGTGGCGAGCCGACGACCCGGACGACGGGGCACTGTTGACCGGCTCATCGAGCATTCACCACTCAATCCGGTGCGCGATCGCAATAGCGGAACGGCTTGGTCATGAACGGCCAGACTGGGAACTGTCTGTAGGCGCGTTAGCGATCGCAATCGCACATCGTCCGGAACGCTTCTTGGACAAAGATCGGTGGGCGATGGATTGGTACTACCCGGTCCTCGGTGGAGCGTTAAGAGGACCGAGCGCGCAAGCGAGAATTGCGTCACGTTGGGAAACGTTTGTCGTCAAAGGGCGCGGCGTGCGCTGCGTCTCTGACCAACCGTGGGTGACTGCCGCTGAGACATGTGAACTGGTAATGGCGCTCGACGCGATCGGCGAAACCGACCAGGCCCGCGAACTCCTGTCGTGGGTGCAGTTCCTCAGACATGAGGACGGCAGTTACTGGTGCGGGATGAACTTCGAGGGTGAAGCATTCAACGAGATGGGCGCGTACTTCACTGAGGATCAACCAACATGGAACTCGGCTGCCGTTGTGTTAGCGGCGTACGCACTGGGCAACGACGGGCCAGTGGCAGGCTTGTTCCGCGGCGAGGGATTGCCGGTTGGTTTGAGCCCAGATGAGTTGATTGCAGCGGGGGTCGAGATCGAGAACGAAGCGCGGTCGGTTAGACCGGCCGTCGACTAACCCACGACCTGTTTCAGCGTTGCAGCGTGCAGAGGCTTCCCTTCTCTCCGACCGGCATAAACCCGTCTTCGACGGCCCTCTGCCATACCCGGAATGGTCCCTGACCTCCATCTGCGGCATCCTTGAACACGTCATGAATCGCCAACATCCCACCTGACGCCACAAAGCCAGCCCAGATCTTGTAGTCCGTCATTGCAACGTCTTCGGCGTGACCCCCGTCGATGAATAACAGTCCAAGAGGCGTGGACCAATGCGCACCGACCGTGGCTGAGTTACCAAGCACTCCGACAACAGCGCCTTCAAGGCCAGCATCTTGGATCGTCTTACGAAAGAAGGGGAGCGTGTCCATCCGTCCGGTGCGCGCATCAACCAACTCGGCATCGTGGTGTTCCCAGCCCGACTGATTCTCCTCAGAACCATGGTGGTGATCGACAGAAAACAGAACAGTCCCGCACTCCCTCGCCGCAGTACCCAGATAAACCGCCGACTTGCCGCAGTACGAACCGATCTCAAGGAGCGGACCGACATTGCCCGCACTCAGTCCGACTTCGTGCAGGGCAAACCCTTCGTCGTCTGGCATAAATCCCTTCGCAGCTCGCGCCACTTCAAGCGTTAGTGGATCAATCGCCATACTCAGAGAACCGGAACTTCGCGGTAGCGCCCAAACGTGTCGGCCAGAGCACTCATCGTTTCTCCAACCGTTACATCTGCACGCACTGCTTCCAGGATGGCGGGCATCAAGTTCACCGTCGCGTCCGAAGCATCCGTACGTAGTCGTTCAAGGCAACGGTCAACAGTCTCCGAATCGCGTTCGGCTTTAACTTCAGCGAGTCGTTTGAGTTGTACCTCCTCCGACTCCTTACTGATCTGAAGAATCTCTGGCGGCTCGTCGTCGTTGCCTTCGAAGAAGGCCGTTGCCCCAACCATCACCCTTCGGCCATCGTTGAGCTTGCGCTCCACGTCATAGGCCGCTTGCGCAATCTCGCCCTGGAACCAACCTTGTTCAACGCCGACGAGCGTCCCTTCGAGCATCGAGCCCGAACCAAACGCCGCGACCACTTCGAAAATCTCGTTCGCCTGCCGTTCCATCTCATCTGTGAGCGCTTCGACGTACCAGGAACCTCCCAGCGGGTCGGCAACATTCGTAACGCGCGTCTCGTGAGCAATCACTTGTTGGGTTCGCAATGCCAAGCGAGCCGCCTTGTCAGTTGGTAGCGCCAAGGCCTCATCGAACGAGTTGGTATGCAGACTTTGGGTACCGCCGAGCACGCCTGCAAGCGCTTCGATCGCGGTACGCACCATGTTCAATTCCGGCTGTTGCGCCGTTAGCGAAACTCCTGCAGTCTGTGTGTGAAATCGCATCTGCATTGAACGCTCATTCTTCGCTCCGTAGTGATCACGCATACGCAGCGCCCAAATCCGACGGGCCGCGCGGTACTTTGCAATTTCTTCAAAGAAGTCGATGTGAGCATTGAAGAAGAACGACAGACGCGGCGCGAACTCATCTATGGATAGACCTGCATCAAGCGCGGCCTCGACGTACGCGAAACCATTGCCGAGTGTAAATGCGAGCTCTTGAGCAGCCGTAGATCCGGCTTCGCGAATGTGATAACCCGAGATCGACACCGGATGCCATCTCGGCATCTCCGCAGCGCAGAAACGGATCACATCACTCACTAGACGCATGCTCGGACGCGGCGGGAACACGTATTCCTTTTGGGCTTGGTATTCCTTTAGGATGTCGTTCTGCAATGTCCCGCCTAGCTCCGAGCGCTGCACGCCCGTGCGCTCAGCCGCGGTCACGAGCATCGCAAGCAGTACAGGCGCTGGCGAGTTGATCGTCATCGATGTCGTCACCGAGCTGAGATCGATGTCGCGATAAAGATCCTCTACATCGCGAACGGTATCGACGGCCACGCCGCACTTTCCGACCTCACCGATGGCGAGCGGATCATCCGAGTCGCGCCCCATCAATGTTGGCAAGTCGAATGCCGATGAGAGACCATCACTACCGGCGGCCAACAACTCTTTGAAACGGCGGTTGGTGTCAAGCGCCGTACCGAACCCAGCGAACATCCGCATCGTCCACAAACGCGACCGGTACATCTCTGGATACACGCCGCGCGTGTAAGGCCAGTCGCCTGGTCGTTCCTCGGTAGCGGGACCGTAAACCGGATCTACCTCGGTTCCGGAATAGGTGGAGAAGTCCGGCTCGCTAGTCATGAATTCACAGTCTCCCACGCGGATAGTTCTCGCTAACGGGCGAAGGACTTCTCAGCCAAGGCCCATCAACTCGGCAATGCCGTGTCCATGGCCTGCTGTGTATCCACCATCGACAACGAGAGCACTTCCAGTAACAAACGATGCATCTTCCGAGGCAAGGAACAACGCGGCTGACGCTATTTCGGCAGGCGTGCCGCAGCGCCCCAGAGCGTGGGCATTGACGAACGACTTGCGAATGTCTTCCATACCGTCCATGTCGAATACCGCCGACATCATCGGCGTGTCGATGAACCCTGGACAGATCGCATTCGCCCGGATACCGCGCCTTCCGTAGTCCATCGCAAGGTTCTTGGTAAGCAGTACCACCCCACCCTTCGACGCGTTGTAAGCACTTCCGCCTTCTGTGCCTTCAATCCCTTCGATGCTCGCGATGTTGATGATCGAACCACGTTGACCATTCGCCGCTGGCTCTTGGTCGAGCATGGCCGCGATTACATATTTATTTGTTACGAAGGTGCCCGTGAGGTTCACACCGATCACACGATCCCACTCTTCTGCTCCCATCAAATGCACCGGTCCACCGCCTGCAACGCCGGCGGCATTCACGAGCACATCGACTCGCCCATGAGCGCGAACGACATCGGCAATACTGCCCTGAACCGCCGCCTCGTCGCGGACATCAACCGCAACACCTCCTGCATACGGCGTCGCGTCCCATTCCACAACCGTTGCACCTTCGGCGTTAAACCGGGCGGCCGTGGCGGCGCCTATTCCCGACGCAGCTCCGGTCACGATCGCTACCAAATTGTTCAACCGTTTCATCGTTGTCCCCTCTGGTATCGCAGGCTTTAGGCCCACCGCGTAGAACGCGTTACCTTTCCCTCTGAACCTAGGTAACGTCAACTCAAAGGAGCCAACTGTGACTATGGATTTCGCTTTGTTCTACGAGATCCCGGTTCCAAAACCGTGGGGCCCGTCTAGCGAGTTCGATGCGTACCACAACACAATCGAGCAAGCGGTGCTTGGAGAACAAGCCGGTTTCCAGTCCTTCTGGACTGTCGAACACCACTTTCTAGACGAATACTCGCATTGCTCGGCACCCGACGCGCTCTATGGAGCGATCGCCGCCATGACCACGACTTTACGCATTGGACACGGCGTGCGCCTGCTTCCAAAGCCGTACAACCACCCCGTCAGGGCAGCCGAAGCCGCAGCGGTCGTCGACATCATTTCGAACGGAAGACTCGAGTTCGGCACTGGTAGATCTTCGACGCGCGCCGAGCTCGAAGGTTTCGGCGCAGATCCCGACCTAACCCGCGACCAGTGGGAAGAGGGTCTCCGAATGGTTGTCAAAGCATGGACCGACGACGAGTTCGAGTGGGATGGACCGACGTGGCAGATTCCGAAACGCAACGTGCACCCCAAGCCAATCCAACAACCGCACCCTCCCCTGTGGGTGGCAACAAGCAGTCCGCCCAGCCACGTGATCGCTGGCGAACTAGGTCTCGGCTTGCTCTCGTTCACAATTGGCGTGCCGCCCGAAGAACTCGCCGAGCGCATCGGCGTATACCGCGACGCGCAAACGCGGATGAAGCCGATCGGAAAAGTCGCGAACACGAGGGCCGCAACCTTCACAATGGTGCATTGCGCAGAAACCACCGACAAGGCATTCGCGGAAGCGCGTGAATCTTTTGAGTGGTACGTACGAACCGCGCTTTGGCACATCGGAACTGTTGCAGAATGGCGCGAAGGAAAGCCGCTTGGCACGTACGACTACGCGGAAATGCTCAAAGACCTAGACCTGAATCTCCTCACATTTGACTATCTTGTCGAATCCGGTGCGTGCGTGGTCGGCGATCCAAAGCGTTGCCTTGAAATCGCTTCGCGATACGACGCCGCGGATTGCGATCTTCTGTTATGCCTGCTCAACCCCTACAAGATTCCGCACGCCTCGGTTATGCGTTCAATCGAACTTCTCGGCGAGCACGTAATTCCCGCGCTGCGGGGTTGACCGGGCTCGTTTCCACCATATGCCCAACTGGCACTAGATTCCTCCGATGGACACAACACCTCAACCCCCCGACCGTAACCTCGCGATGGATCTCGCCCGCGCTACCGAAGCCGCAGCCCTTGCAGGAGGCCGCTGGTTCGGCAGAGGCGATAAGAACGGCGCAGACGGTGCCGCCGTCGATGCAATGCGCCTCGTTCTCAATACCGTTCCGATAGATGGCATCGTCGTGATCGGAGAGGGCGAAAAGGACGACGCACCAATGCTCTTCAACGGCGAAGAGATCGGCGCTGGCGGACCGGCAGTCGATATTGCTGTCGACCCCATCGACGGCACAACTCTCACATCGCTCGGCCGCAACAATGCGATTGCGGTAATCGCAGTGGCAGAACGCGGCACGATGTTTGACCCAGGTCCATGTGTGTACATGGACAAGATCGCGGTCGGTCCCGAAGCTGTGGATGTGATCGATTTAGATGCACCCGTTCTCGCCAACTTGGAAGCCGTAGCGAAAGCGAAGGGCGAAAAAGTTCATGACGTGACTGCGGTCATCCTCGACCGTCCCCGCCATGCCGAAATTATCCGAGAGTGCCGAGAAGCCGGCGCGCGCATCCGGCTCATTCCCGACGGCGATATCGCAGGAGCGATCTCCGTGGCGTGGCCAGACTCAGGAACCGACATCCTGTTTGGCGTCGGTGGCACACCAGAAGGCGTAACTGCAGCGTGCGCAATGCTCTGCCTCGGCGGATCCATCATCGGACGCCTGTGGCCAAGAAATGAAGACGAACGCACACGCGCCTTAGACGCGGGTTACGACTTGAAACGCATCCTCACAACGACAGACCTGGTATCGGGCGAAGAAGTTTTCTTCGCAGCAACGGGAATCTCCGACGGCGACTTGCTCAAAGGTGTTCGCTATCGAGGCGACGGCGCCACCACAGAGAGCCTCGTCATGCGTTCGAAGTCAGGAACAATTCGAACGATTAGATCCGAACACCGCTGGCAGAAACTAATGCGTTATTCCGCAGTGAAGTTCGACTGACAAGCGTCCCTAGAAAACACCCGCAACCTCGACTGCCTGCGGGATAGGTATTAGCGGGTCGCTGAAGCCGTTGCGCCAGCGACCTCGAGCCGCAGTTCAGCGCGCGCCAGGGCATCGGAGGCATCGGCATCCGTTGGGTCGTTGGCCAACTTCTGAGCCGCCGCTTCCTTCGCTCTGCCCGCGCGTTTCGTGTCGATCTGGTCAGAGAGCTCGGCTATGTCCGAAAGCACGGTCACCCGATCATTAGCAACTTCTACAAATCCACCGTGTACCGCTGCCACGACTTCGTTCGAATCAGCTACGAGCACGCGGACTTTTGCGATTCCGAGCGCACCCACGAACGGAACGTGCCCCGGCAAGAATGCGATCTCGCCATCTGTCGTACGGCACACAACCATTTCAGCTTCCGCCTCGAAGAGAACCTTCTCCGGTGAGACGAACTGCACGGCGAACGGCATCAGTCTTTGCCTTCGGCTAGCGCCTTCTGCTTCGCGAGAACACTCTCGACACCACCGACGTTGAAGAACGCCTGTTCCGGAACTTCATCGAGATCGCCGTTCACCAGTGCCTCGAAACTCTCGATCGTTTCATCGATCGGGCAATAAATGCCCTTGAGGCCCGTGAATACTTCACCCACGAAGAATGGCTGGGAGAAGAATCGCTGAATCTTGCGTGCACGGGAGACGGTGATCTTGTCATCTTCGCTCAACTCGTCAAGACCAAGGATCGCGATGATGTCTTGTAGTTCTTTATACCTCTGCAGAACTTCCTGCACGCGACGCGCGCAGGTGTAATGCCGGTCACCAACAATCTCCGGTGCAAGGATGTTCGACGTCGATGACAACGGGTCTACCGCGGGGTAAATACCGAGAGCAGCAATCTGCCGAGACAACTCGGTTGTCGCGTCTAGGTGCGTGAAGGTTGTGAACGGTGCCGGGTCGGTGTAGTCGTCGGCGGGAACATATACGGCCTGCAACGATGTAATCGAGTGACCCTTCGTTGAAGTGATGCGCTCTTGAAGCTCGCCCATCTCATCGGCCAACGTCGGCTGGTAACCCACAGCGGATGGCATGCGTCCGAGCAACGTCGACACCTCTGAACCGGCCTGTACGAACCGGAAGATGTTGTCAACGAAAAGCAGCACGTCTTGGTTTTTCACGTCGCGGAAGTACTCAGCAATCGTCAGCGCGCTCAACGCGACCCGCAAGCGAACGCCCGGCGGCTCATCCATCTGGCCGTAGACCAAGGCTGCCTTCTCGATGACTCCGGACTCCTGCATCTCGATAAGCAAGTCGGTGCCTTCACGGGTCCGTTCACCGACGCCCGCAAATACAGACACACCACCGTGTTGCTGAGCAACCCTGTTGATCATCTCCATGATGAGGATCGTCTTGCCGACGCCGGCGCCGCCGAATAGGCCGATCTTTCCACCCTCTACATATGGCTCGAGCAGGTCGATGACCTTGATGCCCGTTTCGAACATCGTCGCCTTCGGCTCAAGTTGATCGAAGCTCGGCGGGTCGCGATGAATCTCCCAATAATCATCGATGCCTTCTGTGATCGCTTCGCCATTGGTGTCTAGCGGCTCTCCGAGCACGTTAAACACATGTCCGAGCACACCATTGCCCACTGGAACCGTAATGCCCCGACCCGTGTTGCGTACGAGCGTGCCACGCTTCAAGCCGTCTGTCGGCTTCATGCAGATGACCCGGCACCGGCCGTGGCCGATCTGCTGGGCAACCTCGGCAGCGACAGTGATCGTGTCTCCCTCGAGTTCAATGTCCATCTCTAACAGGGTGTTGATTTCGGGAAGCGCGTCGTGTGGGAACTCGACGTCCACTACCGGTCCGGAGATCGCGACGACCCGTCCCTCTTTCCGCTTGGTCCCGTTATCCGCTGTCATGGTCATGACGATGCTCCATTGGTTGAGTCGACAGTTGCATTTTCTTCAGAGTTGTCAGAGCGCAGAGCCTCTGCGCCGCTAACAATCTCCATGATTTCTGTTGTGATCGAGTCTTGGCGTGCACGGTTCATTACCCGTGTGAGGTTCGTGATCAGTTCGTCTGCATTGTCGGTGGCCGACTTCATCGCCCGTTGGCGAGATGCGTGTTCGGAAGCTGCGGCATTCAGCAGTGCGGCATAAATGCGTGCATCTATGTACCTGGGCAAGAGGGAATCGAGAATTGCCTCGGCGGAAGGTTCGAACTCGTAGCTCGGTCCTACGGTGTCGGTACCAGGTCTGGCATCTCCACCTTCAATGACCTCTTGCTCGAGCGGTACCAGCGGCCTACGCACAACCTCTTGCGTACCCGCAGAAACGAACCTCGTATAAATGAGTTCGACCGCGTCGTAATTCCCTGCAACGAAACCGCGGGTTACCTCGCGCCCAATCATGCGAGCATCCTCGTATGTTGGGCGATCGGTAAAGCCGGTGAAAGACGCTTCCGGGTCGAAGCCTCGATAGCGAAAGTAGCCCTCGGCCTTGCGACCGACGATAACGACGGCTTCGCCGCGCCCGAGGTCACGATGCTCACGCAGAGCGCCTTCTGTAGCCCGGATGACCGAGGAGTTGTACGCACCGCATAGTCCGCGGTCTGCCGTGAAGAGAACAATCGCTACACGCCGAATCTCGTCCCGCGGCTTTAGGAGCGGACTATTGACGGCACCGCTAGCCGCACCCAAGTCGCGCACCACCTCGGTGATGCATTCGCTGTATGGCACCGCAGCGTGAACAGCTTGCTGCGCCTTAACGATTCTGCTCGCCGCAATGAGTTCCATGGCGCGCGTGATCTTTTTCGTCGACTGCACACTCGCGATGCGTCGCTTCAGAATGCGTTCTTGACCGCCGGCCATCTCAAATCTCCGTTCTCGGAACGATTGAGGCCCTATAAGGGCCTCGAACGTGCCGAGAATGCTGGGGGTGGGTCATTCGGTGTCGAGGGTCTTTGCGGACGCGGCAACGCCTGGTGCTTCGGCCTCTGGATCCAACTCCGGCAACCCACCATCCGAACTATCGCCCGTCTTCTCCGTCATACCCACATCTACACCGTGGGTCGCCACGAACTGCGTCTTCACATCATCGACTGCTTGGCGGAACTTCTCTTCATCAGGCATTTCGCCAGTGTCACGGATGTGTCCAAGCAAATCTGCGTGGCGCGTGCGGAACGACTCGAGCAGTTCGGCCTCGAATGGTTTCACCTGTTCTACGGGCAAGTCGTCTAGCAATCCCTTCGTCCCGCAATAAATCGAAACCACTTGCTCTTCGACTGGCATTGGAGAGTTGAGGTTCTGCTTTAGCAGTTCGACGAGGCGATATCCGCGCTCCAACTGCGATTTCGACGTTGCGTCGAGTTCGGAACCGAAAGTGGCGAACGCCTCGAGGTCACGGAACTGGGCAAGGTCAAGTTTGAGAGTTCCCGACACGCCCTTCATTGCCTTCACCTGTGCCGCGCCACCTACACGAGACACCGAGATGCCTACGTCCACTGCAGGGCGCACACCCGACTTGAAGAGATCGTCCTGCAAATAGATCTGACCGTCGGTGATGGAGATCACGTTTGTCGGAATGTAGGCAGACACATCGCCTGCCTTCGTCTCAATGATCGGAAGCGCCGTCAAGGATCCCGCACCCAGTTCATCGGACAACTTCGCAGCGCGCTCGAGTAGACGGCTGTGCAGATAGAACACATCGCCAGGGTAAGCCTCACGGCCCGGCGGGCGGCGTAGCAATAACGCGAGTTGTCGATAGGACTCAGCCTGCTTCGAAAGGTCGTCGTACACGATCAACGCGGCTTCGCCGTTGTCCATCCAGTGCTGACCCATCGCGCAACCTGCGTAAGGTGCCAGGTACTTGAACACAGCTCCGTCGCCCGCTGGCGCGTTCACAACAACCGTGTAATCCATCGCGCCGCGACTGGTGAGTGTCGCAACGGTCTGCGCGACCGACGAAGCCTTTTGCCCGATGGCCACATAGATGCACTTCACGCCCTGACCGCGCTGGTTAAGGATCGTGTCGATCGCGACCGTCGTCTTGCCGGTCTTGCGGTCACCAATAATCAACTCGCGCTGTCCCCGACCAACAGGAGTCATGGCGTCGATAGCCTTGATGCCGGTCTGCAGTGGTTCATGCACGGGCTTGCGGCCGACGATGCCGGGAGCTTGCACTTCCATCCGACGAACTGTCTCAGCAGCGATCGGGCCCTTCCCGTCAATCGCCTGACCAAGCGCGTTGACCACACGCCCAATAAGTCCGTCACCGACAGGAACCGAGAGGATGCGGCCCGTGGCCTTCACGGAGTGGCCTTCTTCGACGCTATCGTCCCTGCCAAGAACAACCGCGCCGATAGATGCCTCGTCGAGGTTAAGAGCCAACCCGAGCATTCCGCCCTCGAACTCAAGTAGTTCGTTTACTGCTGTATCCGGTAAACCCGAAACGCGCGCAACGCCGTCGCCGACCTCGAGCACACGCCCGACCTGTTCCTGAGCAAGGCTCGGCGAGAAACTTCCTACATGAGTTCGCAGTGCAGCCGCGATCTCGTCGGCACTAATCGTTAGCTCTGCCATCAGAGCATCTCCCCTGTGTTGGTGTCGATGGCCAAATTCCTGCCATCAATCGCGCGCGTTGACATTTAAAGTTGCTCCCTAAGTTGATCCAACCTGTGGCGAACCGTTCCATCGATCACGGTGTCACCAATGCGGCTAACGACACCGCCGAGCACACTTGGGTCGACGATTACCCTGACTTCTACGCGCTTGCCGGTCGCCTGCGATAGCGCAGCCGCAAGTCGACTTGTCTGACTTTCGTCGAGTGCTAGTGCGCTGCGAACCTCAGCAACTTCGTGCTGGCGTTCGGCCGCCGCTTTCTCTACGAATGCAGTAACAATCTCTGGTAGGTCGGCAGAGTGGCCAGCGGCGACCATCATTCCCACGAGAGCCGTGCTCAACTGGACAGCCTTGCCATCCATCAACTCTTCGATAACCGCCAGGCGGCGATCGACGGGGAGGGAGGGATCCGTCAGTGCCAATCGCAAGTCATCTGATCCTTCGAGCGTGCGCGCGAAGCGAAACAAATCGTCCTCGACGTGCGCTAGACAGCCTTCGGCGCTAGCGATCATCAATAGCGAGTCAGCGAATGCATCGTTTTGAGCGTTAGGCATTCGCGCTCCACCGTTTCCGGATCGACTTCCGGATCGACGCTACGAAAATCACTTCTGTGTGCTCGCTACTTCATTGATGTAACTCTCGATGAGCGCTATCTGTGTGTCGCGGTCGAGGTTGCGCTCGACGATTCGTTGTGCCAATTCAATAGACAGATCCGCAAGGCGAGCCTGAAGATCGACCATCGCCCTTTCGGTTGCCTGGCGAATGTCTTCCTGTGCGCGGGTGCGCAGATCCGCAGAATCGGCTTCTGCCCTAGCGATCAACTCGCGTCGTACATCGTCAGCCGCTTGGCGCGCCTCGTCGATTATGCGACCGGCATCCCCACGTGCATCTGCAAGTTGCTGCTTGTACGTCTCTAGAGACGATTCCGCTTCAACGCGTGCACCCTCTGCAGCATCTAAGTCAGCACGAATCTTCGCTTCTCTGTCGGAAAGTGACTTGCTAATTGCAGGCCATGCCTTCCATGCCAAGACAGCGAACACCAAGACGAACGCAACGACCGACCAGACGATCTCATGCGTCTCAGGAAGGATGGGGTTACTCGCCTTTACTCCATCGTTAAGATTCTCACTCGCAAGCAACGCTGCGAATACAACGTTCATCGCGGGCACCTAGCCTTTTGCGAGGAAGAAGAGGACGAATCCGAACAACGCGAGCGCCTCGGTAAACGCGATACCAAGGAACATCGTGGTACGGATCGGACCGGACATTTCGGGCTGGCGCGCCATCGCAGTGATCGCGTTACCAACAACGATACCGATACCGATGCCTGGGCCGATTGCTGCAGCGCCATATGCAATACCGGCACCGATTGAACTGAGTCCGTCTTTGAGTTCGCCGGCCTGCTGGACAGCAAGAAGGATGTCGTGCATTAGTTGTGTCTCCTAGTGGTCGGGGTGAATTGAATCGGCGATGTACACCGCTGTTAGCAAGGTGAAGATATAAGCCTGCAAAAAGCCCACCAGCACTTCGAACCCTGTAACTCCAACGTTCAAGAGGAATGGCCCGATTGCAATAATCGGAGCATTCTCAAGTGCATACGTGGTAAGCAAGGCGAGCGCGGTAAGCAAGATATGTCCGGCCATCATGTTGGCAAGAAGTCGAACAGCCAGCGAGAACGGGCGCACGATAACGATCTGCACCAACTCAATCGGCGTTACAAGAATGTAGAGAGCCTTCGGCACTCCGGCAGGAAAGAGGTGCCCAGTCAGGTACCGGTACCCGTTGTGGCGGAACCCGAGGTACCAGTAGATGAGGTACGTCTGAATAGCCAAGTACAACGGAATCGCGAAGCGAGCAGTCGGCGGGAACTGAATGAAGGGAACGATTTCCCAGAAGTTCAGGAAGAGAATGAACAAGAACAGTGAGCCAAGGAACGGCGTGAAACGACCCGCGTCCTTACCTACGACATCGCGCGTAATGCCGTGATCGATGAACTCAAAGGTCATTTCGAGAATGCTCTGCAACTTCGTCGGGATGAGTCGCATCCGACGCGACCCACCTACAAAAATCAGCAGGATCATCACCGACGAAATCAGGACGAGCAGGCTCGTCTTATTGATCTCGTATGCCGTATCTCCAAAGAAGAGGCCCTCCCAACGGAAGAGCTCATCGATGTGAGGGAATTGAAACGCAGCGAGAAGCAAGCCTTACTCCTCTTCCGATCGCCCAATGACGCCAGGCTTAAGGCCGGGAGCACCAAGTGTGAGACTGACGTAACGAGTCTCCCAAATTAGAAGCCCAAGATGCGTCACGGCGATCGTCAAAACGAGCACCACTGCATCGATGAAGTTGACTTGAGCCAGTGCGAACACGAGCGCAGTCAGGACTACCAGACGCGCCAGAAAACCGCCTAGAACCGCGGCCTGCACAGCGCTCGGGGACTTCAAAGCGGCCCATGCGATGAGGCGTGCTGACGCCAAGAAATTCATCGCAACGATTACAAGACCAATGCCTGCCGATATAACCGCTCCTGCACCTCCGTAAATACCTGCAGCGATGAGTATCGCGGGCGCGACATAGAGAGCGTGCCGGGCCAGTTGGGCCGCAATTGCACTCTCGTGTGCAACCGGTGGAGACATCGAAGTTGCCGTCACTGGCCTCGCCTCATCCACGGCTTCCCTTCGTTCTCGCGTGCCATCGAGTGCTGGTAACGAAAGTAGAAGGTCGCGAAGGATCCGACCAAACCGAAGCAAGCGAAGATAACCAAAAAGATCGCGTCAAACCCGAAAACCGAATCGAGGACCCAGCCAATGAGTCCAAGGACGACAGGGCCAGCCGCAAACTCAGCCGCTTGGCTGAATCCATCACTCCCACCTCGCTGTGTTTTGCGCCTGAGGGCATAGCCGCGCACCTATGCCTCCTGGCTTTCTCGGTAGGACGCCGTTGCTTGTGAACCGTTTCTCAAACTACAGGCGACTCATCGCTAACTGCAACTTGTAGCCCATCGGGATTTAGCCGCTACGACGCCTCTTGCCGAGGTCAACAACTCCTGAATCCGCGTCGGGTGCCACATGCGTTGCCTGCTCTGCGAGCTCGTCTGCGCGCTCCTCTTCTCGGAGCAGCGCTAACGCCTGCTTTTTACCGGGATAGAAGAATGCATACAACAGCAATGCCAACGCCATAACTCCGAATGGCACGAGCGCATTGCCTTCATTGGTATAGGCAGGAATCAGCGCCAAGCCTGAGAGCAGCGCCGTCCAGAGCCACAAAATAACGACGGTCCGGCGTGGTCCATGCCCCAGACGCATTAGCCGGTGATGAAGGTGATCCTTGTCTGCCACGGCAAAGGACCGCCGCTGCGCCATACGACGCACGAATGAGAACGCCGTGTCGACGATCGGTACGCCGAGAATGACGATGGGAATGAATAACGGAGCAAAGAAAAAGTATGTGGAACCCGTGTACTGATAGTCGGCACGTCCCCCAATAGTGATCGTCGTGGTCGCTAACAGCAGGCCGAGAAATAATGCCCCTTCGTCGCCCATCATGATCCGACCTGGGCTGAAGTTGAACGGAAGAAAGCCTGCGCAGATTCCTACAGCGATGATTGCGATCAGAGGCGCGATGTTCGAACCTTCGAGGAAGCCTTCCTTGAACAGGCGATCCGAGTAAAGGAACAACGCGGCGCCGGCAATGATCACAGTTCCGGCTGCGAGGCCGTCGAGGCCGTCGATCAAGTTGATGGCGTTCGCGAATAACACGACGACAATCACCGTGACTAAAGGAGCAACGTCAGCCGACAGAACGATCGTTTCCCCTCCAGCGAATGGGACACGGAAAAACACCATTGACACACCGAATAGGGAGAGCAGGCTCCCCGCCAACACCATGCCGGCGAGCTTCGCCGGTGGTGACACGTCACGTAAATCGTCTAGGGCTCCGACAGCGAACATCACCCCTGCACCTAGCATGACGCCAGCGGGCTCCGAGGAACCGTTGAACATCTCATTGAATTGCGGTAATTGCGAAGCGACGGCCATCGCTGACAAGAACCCAACAAACATTGCGGCTCCGCCGATGTTTGGCATCGGGACCGTGTGCACGCCGCGCGGACTCGGTGGCACCACCGCGCCGACCCTGAACGCTAAACGGCGCACCAAAGGTGTCATCGCGAACGTGACGAGCACCGCTACCGCAAGGACTATCGCGTAACCGCCCAAGTGCCGCTAAACCCTGGAAAGTTCGGGATACGGCACGAACTTCGAACAGAGATTGTTGACCGCCTCCTTCACTTCCGCCGCGACGCGAGCATCATCGACGGAGCGCAAGGTCACAGCAATAAGCCGCGCGATCTCGGCCATCTCGCGGTCCCCCATGCCAGTCGTTGTGACGGCAGCCGTTCCAAGTCGCAGCCCGCTTGTCGTAAACGGCTTCTCTGGATCGTTGGGAATCGCGTTCTTGTTGCAAGTGATTCCCGCGACATCTAACGCCTCCTGCGCGACCTTCCCTGTCACTCCGAATGGGCGCAGGTCGACCAACATCAAGTGGTTATCGGTACCACCCGACACAATTCGAAATCCCTCCGCTGCTAGCCCGCCCGCTAATGCTTGTGCATTGCTAACTATTGACGCCGCATAATCGCGAAACTGGGGCGTCGACGCGAGGCCAAATGCCACGGCTTTCGCGGCAACAACGTTCATTAGCGGCCCGCCCTGGAGACCCGGGAAAACCGCCTTATCTATTGCCGCGGCGTACTCCTCGCGACAAAGAATTATTCCGCCGCGCGGTCCGCGCAGTGTCTTATGCGTCGTGAAAGTCACGACATCAGCGAACGGCACCGGCGAGGGATGAACTCCACCGACGATGAGACCCGCGATATGGGCAGCGTCAACGATCAGCAATGCGCCAACTTCGTCTGCGATTGAACGAAACGCAGCGAAGTCAATGATCCGCGGATACGCGGTAGCGCCGGCGATGATCGCTTTGGGGGGGTCGGCGCGAGCCAAATCGCGTATCGCGTCGTAGTCGAGCGTCTCGGTCTCTGCGTCCACACCGTAACCGGTGAAATCGTAGTTCCGGCCGCTGAAGTTCACGGGCGAACCATGTGTCAGGTGGCCACCCTGGTCGAGCCGCATGCCCATGACCTTGTCGCCTGGCTGCAGCAAAGCTAAAAACACGGCGACGTTGGCGTTCGCTCCAGAGTGGGGTTGCACATTGGCGTGGTCCGCGCCGAATAACGAACATGCGCGGTCGCGAGCGAGATTCTCTGCCTCATCAACGAAGATGTTTCCGCCGTAGTACCGCTTGCCGGGGTAACCCTCGGAATATTTGTTGGTAAGGACTGAGCCCTGTACAGCAAGAACCGCAGGCGATGTGAAATTCTCCGACGCGATCAACTGCAGCGTGGTGTTTTGGCGCTCTACCTCGCGCTGGATGATTCCTGCGATTACGGGGTCTTGTGATTCGAGTGCGTCGAAGCCGTTCGGCATCGTGGCTCCTGATCGGTCCGGCTCATAGGGAAACTGACGTGCTACCCCATGCTAACTGCGAACGTTGTCGGGCTTCGGTTCCACGCCACGGTCTTGTTCTCTTGCATTCAGCCGCGCCAACATTGTTGTGTTGAGGTGGAACAACTCCTCGAAATATCGCTTGGCTTGTGCCGCAATAACTCCCAAAACAATCAGTTGCAATGCGAGAACGAACGTGATGCCGGTAATTAGAAAGGTATGCGGTGCCCTTCCATATGCGTTCTGGATCGCTGCCGTGAAGCCGGAGTTGCCGAATGACGACGGATCTCCATAGACCTCCGCTACATGCCAAACCACCCAGCCGAACGAATACGCGGCCACCGCCAGCAATATCAAGCCAGGAAGCATGAAGAAGGCGAAAGGTCGAAACAGGAACGAGGAGAACACGGAGGAAACGGTAGTACGCGACATGCGAAAACTGGCTGACCGACGGCGGTGTCCTCCCGTCCGTTCAAAGGACCAGTCAAGATGCGC
Organism: Acidimicrobiia bacterium; assembly: GCA_009694415.1. Classification (GTDB taxonomy): domain Bacteria; phylum Actinomycetota; class Acidimicrobiia; order IMCC26256; family JAENVU01; genus SHUZ01. The sequence continues at coordinate 2,625 of SHUZ01000021.1, read as the reverse complement.
AGGAATCTCAACGATCTGCGCATCCAAGATCTTCGCTTTGTAAATGATCTCAGTGTTGATCGATGAATCATCAGCCAACAGGTCGAGATCTTGCAGGAACGAACCGTCGTAGAGGCGCACCATTCCTGTCACGGTGCTCAATCCATTTCCAGCTGTGAAGGACAGCAAGCGATTAGCAAGGCGAGAGAGAGTTCGCCGAACGAAGGGAACGTTGGTTACCTGTCCCTGTTTCGCATAAGGAGATGCGATGACGATTTGAGCGTTCGTCTCCTGCATTGCACACAACATTCGTGTTATGTGCTGCGGCGAATAACTGAGGTCACAGTCGATGACGGCTACATATTTGCCCCGCGCGATCGCAAACCCACCGCGCAACGCATTGCCGAGACCTCGATTATCTCTATTGCGGATAACGAGCACGCTTTGGTGCGCGGATGCGAATTGAGCCGCGAGCGTTCCGGTCTCGTCTGTGCTCCCATCATCGACAACGATTATTTCGAATGCGCAACTGGGTTCGATCGACGCCATGTGGTCGCACAGCATCGTGAGCGTGTCGACGATCAATTCGGCTTCGTTAAATGCAGGCACAACAACGGAAACCAACGGACGAACGCCGCCGCGACTTCGCGCCACAGAGGTCTCCAAAAACTCACTCATGTCTTATCCATCCCAGACGATGGCACCTTGATACGAAGGTCTTTATCGCTAATTGCGGCGACGTGCTCACCTACTGGAACCACTCGAAAGTTACGTGCGAACAAGGTCAAATATTCCCTCACCCGTTCCCGTTTTAGTTGAGCTGGCATCCCCATGGACGGGAAGAAGCCCAACTGAGGCGCATCTTCGAGCGACAAGAAGTCTAGAGGATGCAACAACAGTGACGGCCCGACACCAACGACTCGACATGCCTTAAGCACGGCCCGGAAGTACGAACGCGCCGCCGCGGGCGAACGTTCGCTCAACATAAGCAGATAACTCATGTGCATCGGGATGTGTAAACCGGGCGCCGTAGTTATTGGTAACTCGATAATCGAACGTCCGTCTACAAGCCATCTATAGGGGGAGATCGATTGAAGTCCGTCGCGCCACGTTCCAAACAACCGACTCCGGTCAGAGAGTTGGTCTGATGAAAGTTGAGTGGTCCGCATGTAATACGCGCGGGCTAATGGGCCGACGATGCTCGGCAGAGTAGAAGCATCGAACTTGTACCCGCGTCGAACGAGCACCCGCAATGTTGCAGTCGAGAGGCTGTAACCCGGTCCGCGGAAACCAGTTGTACGCACTCCAGTGACCGATTCGATCGCATCCTCCGCTCTAGATATCTCAGTTTCCAACTCCTCGGCGCTATAGCGATGCAGCCAGGGTTCGTGTCGATAGGAGTGATTGGCTACTTCATGACCGCTCGGAACTATTGCGGACAGCGCGTCGACATTCTCCTTGCGATCAGCGTCGGCCCCAACAATGAACCACGTGATGCGCAGGCCCAGGGCATCAAGGTCGTGAAGGGCATGGCGAACAAGCGGTTCGATAAATGATGGCATCGCTTCCCAACCGGGATCGCCATGGACTTTCATGTAAGCCCACAAGTTGTCAGCGTCCAGCGAAAGGCTTGCGATCGGTCGATCATCCGCGTTTAGGCCACCTGCCACGCCTTGCTCCATCGATGTAACGCTACCCATGTACAAACGCGGCGCGCGCATCTGCACCCAACTACCGATCGGGTCTAACGGTTGTTGACATCTTTTTGCGCAGCGAGCAGATGTTTGACAGCTTTCTCTGCCAGTCCGATCGTTTCATTGACGTTGAGCGTGCCGTTCACGATTTGGGCTGAACCGACCAAGTGCAACCCAGGTACCGTCGCATCGAACGCCGGAACGCGCTGCGAGTAGCCAAGGGTAGGTATTGGGAACACGCGTCTCACGCGAGAAACCTTGAATGCCCGAATCGAACTTTCCCTGAACTGTCGGTGTATTCCCTGGAGACCCGCCACAAATCGTGCCCGTATCGCATCGTCTGACTCATCAAACATTGCCGAGTCGGGTGATATATAGCGCGGCAGATACACGAGATGGTGCCCACCGAGTTCGGCCGGGTTGACGAGTGCAGTCATCTCGACGATCGCCGTGAACGGAGCGTCATCGAGCAGATACGTGAGGTAGTACGGCGATAGAGGAGCATCCAACAACAACGACGCGCACACAATCCCCTGGTAACGAATCCCGCGAAGCACCGACCGCTCCGAATCGGAGAGTCTTGCGCATATTGCATCGGCGGTAGGCGCATCAGTTGTGACAACTACGTGATCGAAAATTTCGTCAGGACTATTTTTGAAAGAGAGGATCAACCCATTTTCTGCAGTGCCGGCGACTCGCGTTACCGAGGAGCCAGTGATTACCCGTGCGCCCCTATCAGCGAGACGCTCAACCAAGCAGGCAAGCACCGAGGCGTAGCCGCCGGGTGCATATCCGAACTGCTCACCTCCAAGTCCGTGGCGACGTGCACGGGTCAATCGCTGGATTGTCGCCCACAGAAAAGCGGCGCTTGTCTCTTGCCAAGCGTCACCAAGTTTCGACCGCAACAACGGCAACCAGAACTGCTCAAACACCGCTCGACCTGACCAACGCG
>SHUZ01000020.1 GCA_009694415.1 Acidimicrobiia bacterium | reverse complement strand
GCGCGCCCGGAGGGACTCGAACCCCCGACCCGCTGCTTAGAAGGCAGCTGCTCTATCCACCTGAGCTACGGGCGCTCGCCCAACGGGCTGCGTCAGTCTACCGAAACCACGCCGACAACGGTGCACGGTTGTTGAGCGAGCGGCGGCGATGGCCTCGCGGTAACTACCTTCCCGATGATGACCAGTAACGCCTAGATCGGCGAGTGCGTGCAAACGTCGTTGGCGATTCGGTCTGGCGCTACCTCGTCCCCGGCAAAATCGGCGAGCGTGCTGATCCTGAAGCGGCCGTCCTTGCCGGAGGCACTGCTCATGGTCGCGCGTCTGGCCGAGTAGTAGTGGTCGCGCGTGTAGTGCTCATCGGTTGCCGCGTAACTCGCCACCAAGACTCTGCGTTGCTCACGCGATCGGTTCGCATCGCTGAAATGGGGCGCGAAGCCATCCAAGCAAACGGCGTCACCTGCGGCTAGCGCTACGGGGTACCAGTTGAGTTCCGTAGCGATATCTTCGCGTACAACGCCGCGGTCGTCAGTTTCGAGAACGGTCGTGATTCCGTCGGCGAGCCAGATGCAACCCGATTCTTCGGTGCAGTCATCTATTGCAACAAGGACTGACATGACGGTTCCCGCGTCGGGGTAAGCAACTACGTCTTGATGGGGTCGAAAGCCCGCTCCGCCTGGCTGCTTGTAGTTGATCTTGTCCTTGAAGTCGGTGACGGGTTGCCCTAGCGCCTCCGCCGCCACGTCGCGCAGCAAACCGTTGACCAGGCCTGAATACCCGCCATGACAAGCCGAGACGTTTTCGGTGCGACAAATCGCTGGACCGGAGTCAGTGACCTCGGCATAGTGGCCCCAAACGTGGCTGCCAGCAGGCCAACTCGCGATTTCGTTCGTCCAACTGCGCACTGCATCTAGTGCGTCAGATTGCAAAAGGCAACGATGCACGTTCGAGGGTGGGGCCATCAATCGCCAAGGTACTTCAATGCGTCCTTCCCGTATCGCGTGGACGGGTGGGCGATCGGCCGTCTGGCGCGGAGGCGATTGGAGCGGGTGACCGGGATCGAACCGGCATGGCCAGCTTGGAAGGCTGGGGCTCTACCATTGAGCTACACCCGCGAGGCGACCGAGGCTAGCGAGGTTGCCGCGGCTTGCAACGTGTTCAAGCCCGGTCTCCCCTCCGAGCGTTTGTCGCAGAGTGCACCGCTACGGTGCGCTATACGACAAACGGCCGCTGGAACTGTGTGGTCGGGAAGGGGGGATTTGAACCCCCGGCCCCCTGCTCCCAAAGCAGGTGCGCTGCCAAGCTGCGCCACTTCCCGTGTTCGACGAGATTAGAGCCCGACTACCCTTCAAACCGATGTCGTAGCGCTATCTAGTTCTTAGACCCTGAACGTTTGGTCCTCACCCGGCGCCGGAATCTCCACACAAGGCTCGTCTTGATCATCGAACTCGAGGCGTAACGCCCGAGACATAACACCATGCATCAGGTACAGGCTTGTTATGTAAGTGAGCTCAAGGATCTCTTCGTCGGATAGGCCCTCGCGCAGTGCGTCGAACACTCCATCTGGCACGCGGCCGTGGTCCAGTGCCAGAGCATCTGCGTAGGCGAGTACGGCACGTTCGAGCGGGCTGAAGCAATCGGCAACTTGCCAATGGGGGATCGACTCGATCTTTTCTTGGGCGATGCCTGCCGTTCTGCACACCTTGCAGTGTTGTGAAAATACGAACTGGCTTCCTATTGCCCACCCGACTCGCGTTTGTCCGAGCTCACGCAACTGGGGATCTAATGATCGTTTCGGGTTTTGGTAAATAGCGAACCCCGATACGCAGTGTTCGAAGATTTCGGTATCGAGGGCGAATACTGTCCACCAGTCGCCGGGTGTACCGGTGGCTGTTCCTGGTTCCGCCACTGGATCACGTTCCCCAAACAAGTACGAGTACATCGCTTGAACCGATGGCGATGCATCTACGCGCGATACCTGGCGAAGCCTGGGCATGGTTGCCTTTCTTTGTTTAGCGGCGAGCCGCGTCTGCGACGCGCTCGATGATCTGTATCCAAGTTTCAAGGTCCGGCACATCAGCGCCCGGCACCTTCGCTGCGTCGTCCGCTCTACGCAACGCAAGCAACGCGTCCCGATCTGGATCGGTTTCAAATTGTGCGATGTCTTCGGCGTCGAACGGCCCTCCCTGGAACACGAGCGTCTCTACGCTGCGAGGGGTGAGCACGTTCGCGTAGCCAGGATCGGTGGCAACGAGATACCGCTTGGCCCGAATGTGTCCACCGACAAGATGAGCAACGCGGTCACCAAGCGCGTTGCGCACCAACTCTGAACCGATTGCATCGTGACGAGCGTCGAACACAACATCGACGCCACCTGTTTTTGGAGTCAACCAACCGAGATCATGCACGAGTCCCGCCACCTGGAGCTCTTCGTCATCGGGTTGCGTTAGCACGAGGTTCGCTGCGCATTGCAAGCAATGTTCCAGAATGTCAACCGGCTCGTCGTCATACGCGCCAGTGCTCGCGCGCAGCCGCGCTATCACCTCGCTTGCATCAACGAGTGGGACGAGCGCGTCCACGAGAGCTCAGCCCGCCGGCAGTACGATCGACTGGAACTCCGTGTATGCGTCGATTCCTTCAGGGCCCAGTTCTCGGCCTATTCCGGAAGCCTTGAAGCCTCCGAATGGACTACGGAAGTCCAAAATCATCTGCGAGTTCACAGCCACAACCCCGGCTCGAATCTGCGCAGCGATAGTAGCGCCATGTTCAACGTCGGCCGTCCAGACTGATCCGCAGAGTCCGTAGTCGGAGTCGTTTGCGATGGCGATGGCTTGTTCTTCAGTGTCGTACGGAATGACGGACAACACAGGTCCAAAGATTTCTTCCCGCGCAATCAACATGTCGTTGTCTACATCGGCGAACACGGTCGGTTCCACGTACCAACCGGTCGGCTGGTCCGCGGGGCGACCGCCACCAGTTACAACTCGCGCACCGGCGTTCTTGCCGGCCTCTAGGAACCCTTCGACGCGCGTGCGTTGCCGTTCTGCAACTAGCGGTCCAATTTGAGTTGCGCCATCGAGAGGGTCGCCCACTACCAACGCGCCGACGGCACTACCTAAGGCATCCACTACTTCTGAGTAACGGGCCTTGGGGGCAAGGATGCGCGTCTGCGCTCCGCAAGCTTGTCCGTTGTTCATCAGCCCAGACTGAACGAGCTCGGTGAGCACGGCTTCGTTTAAATCGACGTCATCTAGGACTATCGCGGCTGATTTTCCTCCGAGTTCGAGGGTGCAACGCTTCAACTGTTCGCCGCATACCGATGCGATGTGGCGCCCAACCGTGGTGCTTCCGGTGAAACTGACCTTGTCGATCCCTGGATGGCGAATCAGGTAGTCGGCATTCTCGCGCCCAGCAGGGACGACGCTGACCACGCCCGGCGGAAGGTCGGCCTCGATGAGAGCTTCAGCAAGCAGGTAGGCGTCGAGCGCTGTTTCTGGTGCGGGCTTGAGCACGATCGGAACCCCGGCGAGAATCGCAGGTGCCAACTTTAGAATCGTGATGAAGAGCGGAACGTTCCAAGGGATGATCCCTGCTGCCACCCCAACGGGTGCGCGGCGCACGCGAACGGGAGAGCCGAGCGCACCGGTTCTCTCCTCCTCGAAGACATAGGACGAAGCGATATCGGCGTAGGTATCGAGAACCATCGTCGCCGATAAAACTTGGCCCATTATCGACCACTGCTTGGGTGATCCGTTCTGCGATGAGATGACGTCTGCAATTTCCTGGCTTCTTGCTTGAATCGCTACCGAGAGACGGGAAAGCGCGGCGGCGCGCTCGGAGACCGGCACCTTCTGCCAAGCCCCTGAGTCAAATGCTCGTCTTGCGGAGGCGACGGCCTTGTCGATATCTGCATGCGAGGCATCGGGAACCCGACCGATCACCTGCTCAGTGTGAGGCGAAATGACCTCGATCACGTCCGAACTGTCAGACGGCACAAACTCACCATCAATAAAGAGCGTGTCGTAAACCTGCATGATCCGTTCTCCTCGATCTCGTTTGTGTTGCGGCGCACCTTAGTGTCGACGAGCTCGATTTGAGGTGTGCGGGACCTCCCTCGCATCGGGGTAGCAAAGGTGTCTCCGGTTACAGTAAATGCCCTCATGAATCACACGATCGAGCAACTCGAAGGCAACGTCGTCAAGCTCACGGTCGCAGTGCCTGCTGACGAGTTTGAGACTGCCATCGACGCTGCGTTTCGCAAGCTGTCCTTCGAAGTGAAGATCGACGGTTTTCGTCCCGGAAAAGCACCGAGGCGCATCTTGGAGGCTCGTTTTGGCCCCGAAGTCGGCCGCGAGCAAGCACTCAAGGACGGTCTCCCCGAGTACTACGCCGATGCTGTGGTCGCTTCCGATCTAGACACGATTGCTCCCCCACAAATTGAGATCACGGCCGGCGAAGAAACAGGAGATCTCGAGTTCAATGCAGTAGTCGAAGTTCGCCCCGTAGTGCACGTCACTGGCTACGACACGCTTCGCGTCGAGTTGGACTATGCGCCTGTTGATGTCGCCGCAGTAGATGCACAGATTGAGGCATTGCGCGAACGGTTCGTAGATCTCGAAGCGTCTGACGAGCCTCTAGTGGATGGCGATTACGCCGAGATCGACATCACGGGTTCTGTGGACGGTGAACCGGTCGATACATTGACTGCTTCCGACTACTTGTACGAAGTCGGCTCCGAAACCGTCACTCCATCGCTCGATGAAACGCTGCGCGGGGAGAAACCCGGCGCGATCCTCGAGTTCACCGACACTCTCCCCGAAAGCTTCGGCGAACAGGCGGGTACTGTGGTCGCTTTCAAATTGATGGTCAAGGACGCTAAGCACAAGGTCCTCCCTGAACTCACCGATACGTGGGTCAGTGACGTGACTGAGTTCGAGTCGGTTGATGCGCTGCGCCAAGACGCAGAGATGCGGTTGAGCGTTGTGCGCAAACTCCAAGCGCAGATGGCGTTGCGCGATCGAGTTCTGGAAGAACTTGCCGGTCTGGTTCCAGTCGAGCCCCCTGAGCCGCTAATTGGTCAAGAGATGGATCGACGGCTCCGCGACCTAATGCAGCGTCTCGAAGCCGATGGCATTTCGATTCCGCAGTATCTAATGGCGACAGGCCAGGAGCAAGAGGCATTTCTTGAAGGCCTGCGTTCGGGCGCGGCGAACGCCGTACTCGCCGATCTTGGATTACGTGCGGTAGTTGATCAAGAAGCGATCGAGGCATCGGACGACGAACTTGAAGCCGAAATTGACCGGCTCGCCCAACGTTTGGGAGATAAGCCCGCCAAGGTCCGTCGTGACTTAGACCGTCGTGGCGTGCTCGGGGCAGTACGATCAGACATCGCACGGGGTAAAGCGCTCGAATTTCTTGTCGATAATGCAAATGTTGTTGATAGCGAAGGCAATGCGCTCGACCTCACATTGCCCGAAAGATCGCCCATCTCCGATGATGAGCCCCAAGTAATCGCAAACGACGAACCCATTCAATCCGAAGAGGAGTCTCAGGAGTGATCGAACCGATCCGAAACGTTGTGATCCCATACGTCACTGAAATGACTCCGCGAGGTGAACGCACGTCTGACATCTATTCGCGTTTGCTCAAGGAACGCATCGTGTTTCTTGGTACGCCAATTGACGACATGGTCGCGAATTTGATCATGGCTCAGCTGCTTCACCTTGAGAGCGAAGAACCAGACAAGGACATCTCCATCTACATCAACTCGCCAGGTGGCGACATCACCGGCCTGTTCGCGATTTACGACACGATGCAGTTCATCAAGCCAGATATCCAGACGATCTGCATTGGCCAAGCAGCATCAGCCGCCGCTGTTATCCTTGCCGCGGGAACCAAGGGCAAGCGCTTCATCCTTCCGCACAGCAGGGTTCTGATCCACCAACCACATGGCGGCGCTCAAGGCCAAGCGGTTGATATCCAGATCCAGGCCAAGGAAATCATGCGTATGCGCGAGACGCTCGATGAGATCCTGGCGTATCACAGTGGCCAGACACCTGAAAAGGTTGCAGCAGACACCGACCGCGATTTCATTATGGGTGCAACAGAGGCCAAGGAATACGGAATAGTCGACGAAGTAATTACGAACCGCGAGTTGGCTGCGTTAAGCGTGCCAGCCGGGGTGGACTGAACACCCGAATCAACTCTTAAGGGAGGCGGCGTGGCTAAGTTCGGTGACGGTGGGGACCTACTGAAGTGTTCCTTCTGTGGGAAGAGCCAGAAACAGGTAAAGAAGTTGATCGCCGGCCCCGGCGTATATATCTGCGACGAGTGCATCGACCTTTGCAACGAGATCATTGAAGAAGAACTGTCTCAGTCGACGGAGGTTCACTTCGATGATCTGCCGAAGCCACGCGAGATCTATGAGTACCTAAACGGCTATGTGATTGGCCAAGAGCAATCCAAAAAGGTTTTGTCTGTGGCTGTTTATAACCACTACAAGCGTGTGCAGGCAGGCGCGTTTGGTGATCCCGATGTCGAATTGGCGAAGTCCAACATTCTTTTGATCGGACCTACCGGGTGCGGCAAGACCTTGTTAGCGCAAACGCTCGCGCGGCTCCTAAAGGTTCCGTTCGCTATCGCGGATGCGACCGCATTGACCGAGGCGGGTTACGTCGGAGAAGACGTAGAGAACATCCTTCTCAAGTTGATTCAGGCCGCCGATTACGACGTCAAGAAGGCCGAGACCGGCATTATCTACATCGACGAGATTGACAAGATCGCCCGCAAGGCCGAGAACCCATCGATCACGCGCGACGTCTCGGGCGAAGGCGTACAGCAGGCCCTCCTCAAGATCCTTGAGGGCACTGTCGCCTCGGTGCCTCCGCAAGGCGGGCGTAAACACCCACACCAAGAGTTCATCCAGATCGATACGACCAACGTCTTGTTTATTTGCGGCGGAGCATTCGCCGGTGTTGACAAGATCATCGAGGGCCGCAAAGGAAATCGTGGCGTCGGATTCAGGGCCGAGGTACGTACAGCGGCAGAGGCGCGCAACGTCATTGCAGGAATCATGCCGGAGGACTTGCTCAAGTTCGGTCTCATCCCAGAGTTCGTTGGCCGCCTGCCGGTTATAGGCGCGGTTCATAGCCTCGACCGCGCGGCGCTAATTGAGATTCTTGTGGAGCCAAAGAATGCGGTTCTCCGCCAGTATCAGAAGTTCTTCCAGTTCGACAATGTAGAACTGCACTTCACCGATGACGCGCTTGAAGCTGTCGCCGATCAAGCGCTAGCGCGGGGTACGGGTGCACGCGGCCTAAGGGCAATCCTCGAAGAAGTGCTCCTAGAAGTTATGTACGACCTACCGAGTCGCTCCGACGTGAAGCGCTGCGTTGTTGATAGGTCGGTTGTTCTCGACAGCATGCAACCGACGCTGGTTACCGACAGCGATGAGGAACTCCGCTCCGCATAGAGGCATTGGCTGAGCACGCCGTGTGAGCACGCCTTCTGCGCCGCCCGTGTGACGTTGGAAGTCCCCGGGTTCTTAGAATGCTCAGATGCAGTTGCCAGACAAGCCGACCCTCGACGGCGTTGAGGACCGGTGGGCCCAAAGGTGGGAAGACGCTGGCACCTTCCGGTTCGACCGCACCCACGAGCGCGAGACGATTTTTTCGATCGATACGCCTCCACCCACGGTCTCGGGTTCCTTGCACGTCGGTCACGTATTTTCGTACACGCATACCGATGCGATCGCGCGCTTTCAACGAATGCGGGGCCGCGAGGTGTTCTACCCAATGGGATGGGACGACAACGGCCTACCAACGGAACGCCGCGTTCAGAATCACTACGGCGTCAAGTGCGATCCATCACTTCAATACGATCCCGATTTTGAACCGCCCGATGAACCGCCCAAGCGACACATCTCAATTTCTCGACGGAATTTCGTTGAACTATGCGGGAGACTTGTCGAAGAAGACGAAAGAAAGTTCGAAGAACTCTGGCGACGCCTTGGGCTTTCGGTTGACTGGTCACTTACCTACACGACGATCGGCGACTCCGCGCAACGGTGCTCGCAGAGAGCCTTCTTGCGGATGCTTGCGCGTGACGAGGCGTACCAGTCTGAAGCTCCGACGCTCTGGGATGTCGACTTCCGAACCGCTGTCGCACAAGCTGAACTCGAAGACCGTGAGGTGCCCGGCGCATATCATGCGATCCGCTTCGCGCGTGCCGATGGCGAAGGCAATGGCGCGGTCATCATCGAAACGACGCGCCCCGAGTTACTTCCGGCGTGCGTCGCGCTTGTAGCGCATCCGGAAGACGAGCGTTACCAGCCGCTGTTCGGAACAAATGTGCTTACGCCTCTGTTCGGTGTGGAAGTGCCGGTGCTCGCTCACCGACTTGCAGACCCGGAAAAGGGAACTGGGATCGCGATGATCTGCACGTTCGGCGACCTCACGGACGTCATCTGGTGGCGTGAACTTGCGCTCCCAACGCGACCAATCCTTGGTTGGGATGGCCGTATATTGGAGACAGCGCCGATTGGCCTTGATTCCGCAGGAGCAGCCGATAACTGGGCTGAACTAACTGGAAAGACTGCGAAACAAGCTCAAGCGCGAGTCACCGAGTTGCTTGCGGAGAATGGTGATCTCATCGGTGAGCCCAAACCGATTACCCATGCCGTGAAGTTTTACGAACGCGGTGACCGACCTCTCGAGATCGTGACTACCCGACAGTGGTACTTCCGCAACGGAGGGCGCGACGAAGCGGTGCGCGAGGAATTGTTGGCGCGCGGGCGTGAACTGCGCTGGCATCCGGAGTACATGCGTGCGCGTTATGAATCGTGGGTCGGAGGACTTAACGGCGATTGGCTTGTTAGTCGCCAACGGTTCTTCGGTGTTCCGGTTCCGGTTTGGTACCCGCTCGACGCGGATGGCGCGCCGGTGTACGACAATCCGTTGGTGCCAGACGAGTCGTTATTGCCGGTCGATCCATCGAGCGAATCGCCGACGGGTTACGCGAAAGACCAGCGCGGTGTACCCGGCGGATTCATCGGTGATCCGGATGTTATGGATACATGGGCGACCTCGTCACTCACTCCCGAAATTGCAGGCGGATGGGAAGATGACCCCGACCTTTTTGCGCGGGTCTTCCCGATGGACCTACGTCCACAGGCTCACGAGATCATTCGGACCTGGTTGTTCTCAACGATTGTGCGCGCTCACCTTGAGTTCGGATCCCTTCCGTTCACCGACGCTTCGATTTCTGGCTGGGTTCTAGACCCAGATCGCAAGAAGATGTCGAAGTCCAAAGGCAATGTTGTGACGCCCATGGAACATCTTGTGAAGCACGGGTCCGATTCGGTGCGTTATTGGGCTGCCAGTGGCCGTCCGGGCACGGACACGGCTTTCGACGAAGGTCAAATGAAGGTCGGTCGTCGGCTCGCGATCAAATTGCTCAACGCATCGAAGTTCGCACTCGGGGTGATTGGTGATGCGCCGACCGATCGAGCAGCGATCACTGAACCTCTTGACTTGGCAATGTTGGCGGCGCTCAGCGACACGATTTCGGATTGCACTAAGGCGTTCGAGATTTTTGATTACGCACGATCCCTAGAGCGTGCGGAACGATTCTTTTGGGGATTCTGTGACGACTATGTGGAGCTGGTGAAGAACCGGGCATACGGTGCCGCAGGTCCCGAAGGGTCTGACTCTGCTCGAGCGGCGCTAGCAATCGCCCTGAGCGCGATCCAGCGTTTGTTCGCACCTTTCATGGTTTTCGTGACCGAAGAAATCTGGTCTTGGTGGCAGGAAGGTTCGATTCATCGAGCGCCCTGGCCAAGCACAGAAGAGGTCTCGGGTCTCGAAGGTGACCGCGCCGTTTATGTGGTCGCAGCAGACGTTCTTGGTGAGGTTAGGAAAGCAAAGTCAGACGCGAAGCGGTCGATTAGGCATGTCATCGACGCAGCGTCCGTCGTCGATTCGGCAGATCGCATTGATGCACTTCGCTCAGCCGCCGATGACGTCAAGGAAGCGGGAAGGATCGCGTCACTTTCTCTAACTGTTGGCGATAACTATTTGGTCACGGTCGAACTCGCTGACGACCCTGCGGCGTGAATCGCGCAAAAGCCGAAGCCTGGCTAAACGCGCTCGTCAATCTTGAGACTGGCGTTGGAGTTCCTTCGGGCGTAGATCGGCGCAAGAGCCACCCAACACTCGATCGAATGCACGCGCTGCTGGAGCTGTTGGGGTCGCCACAACTCGAGTACCCAGCGATCCAGATCACCGGCACGAACGGCAAGACGTCTACCGCGCGCATGACATCGCAGTTGCTCACTGCGTCGGGTCTTTCGGTCGGAACGTATACGAGTCCGCACTTGGAACGCGTCAACGAACGGATCGCATGGCGTGGTGACCCGATCTCAGATTCCGAATTTGCCGAGATGGTGAGTCACGTCGCTTTGGTCGAGGAGCACATAACGGAACGCGTCAGTTATTTCGAAGCGATTACGGCAGGCGCGTTCGATTTTTTCGCCGAAGTCGCAGTGGAGGTAGCGGTTGTAGAGGTGGGCCTAGGCGGAACATGGGACGCGACCAATGTCATCGAAGCAGAGGTAGCGGTCATCACGAACATAGGTATCGACCACGCCGAGTACCTCGGCGGAACACGCGAAGAGATTGCGAGTGAAAAGTCCGGCATCATCAAGCCCGGATCAATGCTCGTGTTGGGTGAGACCGACCCATCGCTGCTTTCGATATTTTCATCCAGGGAGCCACGTTCGATCGTCATTCGTGATCGCGACTTCGGGGTCCAAAGCAACAGACTCGCGGTTGGTGGAAGGGTCCTGGATCTGTATACGCCAAATGCGCGCTACGACGATGTTTTCCTTGCCCTGCACGGAGGGCACCAGGCCGACAATGCTGCGATTGCGCTTTGCGCTGCAGAGTCATATATCGGAGCACCGCTTCCGGCCGATGTCGTTGCTGAAGTGTTCGCGACGATTGTGTCGCAAGGGCGGCTCGAGATCGTTGGCCATCAGCCATTGGTATTGCTTGATGGTGCTCACAACGTGGCCGGGGCGACTGTGCTGCTTGGCGCGCTGGACGAAGAGTTTGCAGTGGGGGACAGGACACTGGTTGTTGGGCTGTTGGAGGGGAAGGATCCAGCGGAGATGCTCACTGCCCTCGGAGCTAAGAGCGCTGCTCATATTGTTTTCACGCGACCACCAAGCCCGCGTGGATCTGATCCAGAGGCGCTAGCGGATGCCGCAAGAGAACTCGGGGTAGCTGGCGACGTCATCGATGTCGTCGAGCAAGCAGAAAAGGCCCTCGAACGCGCGCTGGCGGTGACGACCCCTGACGGCCAAGTGGTTGTGACCGGCTCCCTCTACCTCGTAGGAGCCATCCGCGCAGCGCTCAACCCGCAGCGGTAGCCCCCAACACTGTTCGGGGGCGCAGTCTTCGGACGGCTACCCTCGAACACATGGCCGACCGTACCCTTGTGCTTTGTAAGCCCGATGCCGTTGAGCGCGGTTTGGTGGGCGAGATCATTCGCCGCTTCGAGGCCAAACAACTCCAAGTCCGCGCTCTCGAACTACGTCAGTTGGACGAGGCGACAGCAAAGAAGCACTATGCCGAACACGACGGCAAGCCATTTTTTGGTGAGTTGGTCGAGTTCATCACCAGGGGACCACTTGTCGCGATGGTTCTCGAAGGTCCCGAGGCCTACAAGGTCGTGCGCACCCTGGTGGGTGCAACGAACCCGAGAGAAGCGGCGCCCGGAACCATTCGAGGGGACCTTGCCATCGAAATGGGAGAGAACCTCGTTCACGGTTCAGATTCACCCGAATCTGCAGCTCGCGAGATCCAACTTTTCTTCCCTGATCTTCCTTAATAGGTACAATTAGGGCGCGTCGATGCGCGACTCCATACCTCCTGGGTCTGGATTATTGAGGCTCGAACCCGTAGCCTTGCCGCTCCGGCGCGCCTCGTGAAGGGCTTCTTCGTGTCCGAACCGTGGTACACCTCAATTCTTGGTCGCGATATGGCTGTCGACCTAGGTACAGCCAACACGCTTGTATACGTGCGTGGTCGCGGGATCGTGCTCGATGAGCCGTCTGTAGTCGCGATCAATGTGAAAGATGGCCGACCGCTTGCTGTCGGAGCCGAAGCCAAGCGAATGATCGGTCGAACACCTAGTCACATCCAAGCGGTTCGCCCACTGAAAGACGGCGTGATCGCCGACTTCGACATATGCGAAAAGATGTTGAGGTACTTCATCCAGCGTGTGCACCAGCGCCGCTGGGCTAAGCCGCGAATGGTCATCTGTGTTCCATCGGGCATCACTGGTGTTGAGCAGCGAGCGGTCCAGGAAGCAGCCGAATACGCCGGGGCACGCAAACCTGCCTACATCATCGAGGAGCCAATGGCTGCAGCGATCGGCGCTGGCCTGCCAGTACACGAGCCCGCTGGGAACATGGTCGTAGATATTGGCGGCGGCACGACCGAGGTTGCCGTCATCTCTCTCGGTGGAATTGTTGCGAGCGAGTCGATTCGGATCGCTGGCGATGAGCTAGATGAAGCGATCATCAACTACGTCAAGAAGGAATACTCGCTGGCTCTTGGCGAACGCACAGCCGAAGAAATCAAAGTCGCGCTCGCGAGTGCCTATCCGTTAGAGGAAGAACTTTACGCGGAGATTCGAGGCCGAGATCTGGTCACTGGCCTCCCCAAGACAATCGTTGTTTCAACCGAAGAGATCCGCGAAGCGGTTGAGGAACCCGTTTCAGCGATCGTAGATGCGGTCAAGGTGACCCTCGACCGGACGCCCCCAGAACTCGCCGCCGACATCATGGAGCGAGGCATTGTGCTGACAGGCGGCGGAGCATTGCTCCATGGGCTAGATGCGCGCCTTCACTCTGAGACAGGCATGCCGATTTTGATCGCCAAGAATCCCCTATCCTCGGTGGTTATCGGTTCGGGACAGTGTCTCGAGGAGTTTGAAGCTCTCAAACAGGTGCTGATCTCTTCGCGTCAGAGTTAGCCGACTGTCGGGATACGACGCGTGGCGGTCTACCGATCTAGCAACAGGCGCCGTTCGGTGCTTGTGCTGCTTCTACTCACATCCATAACGCTAATTACCCTCGACACACGCTCCAACGGCGGTGGAACGACTTCCACGGCTCGAAACGCTGCGCGCGATGCGATTTCTCCCGTCCAAGACGCGGTAGGCGATGTCTTGGATCCAATAGACGACTGGTTCGATGGTGTGACTCGGTCCGGCGATCTAAAGAATGAGAACGCGCGCCTTCGTCGAGACCTCGTAGAGGCAGTTGCAAGCGCAGCGGCGGGTCGCGGCGCGCTTAGGGAGAACCGCGAGTTAAAGGAACTTGCCGGACTTACGTATGCACCGGGATTAACCGGAGTCGATGCCCAAGTTGTTACCGCGTCGCCGAGCAATTTTTCGGAAACGGTTGGCATCGATAAAGGAACCGATGCTGGAGTCATCGTCGGCATGTCGGTAGTGACCGGCGATGGCCTTGTTGGACGAGTCACGTCGACCTCGAGACGGCGCGCGACCGTCTTACTGTTGACGGACCCGAAGTCTGGAGTGAGCGTGCGCTTCGAAGATTCTGGCGCATTAGAGGTCGCTAGTGGTCGGAATGGAAGCAAACTCTTGGCGCTCGATGTACCACTAGACGCCAAAGTTCGGCGCGGGGAACTCGTGCTCACATCCGGAGCGGATCCTTCGATCTTCCCTGGAGGACTTCCGGTTGGCACGGTCGTATCAGTTCGCAGCCCGGCGGGCGCATTGTCCCAAACAGTCCTCGTCCAACCCCTTCTAGAGGTCGGACACGCAACGTTCGTGCGGGTTCTTGGCGCAGCCGTTGAAGGCGGTTCACGTTGATCCGATATGCGCGCCTCACGCTGTTTCTGATCGCGATTGTGCTCATTCAGACAACCGTTATGCCCTACCTCAGGATTCTTGATGTCGTTCCCGAGCTAGCGCTCGTCGCGACTATTGCGATCGCTTACCGCGAAGGACCAGAGACCGGCGCGGGATTTGGTTTTGTGGCGGGATTTGCTACGGACCTGTTTATCGATACGCCACTTGGCCTCTCCGCTCTCGTGTTTACGCTTACCGGATATCTGATCGGTGTGGTTCAAGGAGCCATGGCTCGCACCGTATGGTGGGCACCACCGGTGCTTGGCGGATTAGGAGGCTTGGTGGCCGGTCTGCTCTTCGTGGGTATTGGAACTCTTGTTGGCCAAGAGCAACTTTGGGCGCTGCGTTCTCTTCGTATTGTTGCCATATCTGCGTGTTATGACGCGGTCGTTGCATTTATTGTGTTCCCGATCGCAAGCCTTGCTTGTCACTCTGATGGGCCGCGTACCGCTCGCCCATCGAATACGCAAGGATGGTGAGTCGCGTCCCAGATCGGCGGCGTAACTCAATGACGTTTCCCCTGAGCTTCTCATGACAGACAGTCGCGTCCGCGTAACCCTTATTGGCGTCGTCGCGCTCGCTTTGTTCTGCGCTCTCTTCGCGCGGCTCTGGTACCTGCAGATTGCATCGCCCAATCAGTTCGTCGAAGCCGCCCGTGACAATTCGGTGCGGACGCTTCCCGAACCAGCGCTCCGTGGTCGCATTCTCGATGTTGCTGGCCGTCCGCTCGTTGACAACCGAATCGCCAATGCGATCACGATTGATCGAAAGATCACTGCACGACAACGCGACCTTGTAATGCCTCGCCTTGCAGAGTTGATCGGGGTACCTGCGAGCGAATTAGAACGCAAGCTTGACGATCAGCGCGTCTCTCCGTATACGGCAGTGCCGGTGGCTTACGATGTCGAAGATTCAGTCATCGTTTACATCTCCGAGCACCGTGAGGACTTCCCTGCGGTACGGGCTGAGCCGATTGCATTCCGGAGATATCTACACGGTTCACTCGCCGCCCATGTGCTCGGCTACGTCGGTGAGATAAGCGAGGAAGAACGTAAGGCTCAGTTGGGAGTCGGTTCCTATGAACTCGGCGAGGAAATTGGCAAGAGCGGCGTCGAGCAAACCTACGAGTCCGAACTGCGCGGTAAATCGGGAGTAACTCAGGTCGAAGTAGATAGCCGCGGACGAGTTTTGCGCACAACGGAGACGAAGCGACCGCGCGTGGGCAACGACGTGCGTCTGACGATCAACCTTGATGTTCAGCGAGTAGCCGAGGAGTCGCTAGCTCAAGGCATACTCGGAGCGCGGACAGTTCAAGACGTCACGAACAAAGACGAGTTTGAAACATTTTCTGCGCCCGCAGGCGCTGTCGTCGTTATTGACAGCACCGACGGGTCAGTTGTTGCATTGGCATCGAACCCGACGTATGACCCGAACAAATTTGTGGACGGAATAGCCACTCCTTTGTGGAAGCAACTCAACGACGTTGCAAACCACTATCCGCTTGTGAATCGCGCGACAGCTGGTCAATACGCGCCTGGCTCAACGTTCAAGTTGATCAGCGCCATTGCAGGACTTCAGAGCGGCGTGATCTCTCCCGGAAAATTCATCGAAGACAAGGGGCGGTACTCGTACCCGACCGACCCAAACCGCTTCTTTACCAATGACAACAGCGCCGCGTATGGAAGGGTCAATCTTGCTCGGTCTTTAACTGTGTCGAGCGACGTTTACTTTTACACGATCGGCGGCGATCTGTATTACAGACAGCGGCATGGTGCGCTGGGTGGTGATGGGTTGCAGAAGACGGCGCGAGCCTACGGATTTGGCGAGCCGACTGGGATTCCGTTGCCTGGCGAGTTGTCCGGGCGCGTCCCGGATTCCGCTTGGAAGCAGCGAATTCACAAGGCGAATCCGGAAGCGTTTCCGTACCCCGATTGGCTCCCTGGAGACAACATCCAACTCGCTGTCGGCCAGGGAGACATGCTTGCGACTCCACTGCAATTAGCGACCGCTTACGCAGCGTTCGCTAACAGCGGAACGCTGTATCAGCCTCGGATTGCTGCCGAAGTGAGCGGAGGGGAAGGGCGAACGTTGCGTTCGATCGAACCAATCGTCAACCGCAGCGTCCCGGTTCCTGGACGCGCGGAAATCGTGCGCGGCCTGACCGGAGTCACCTACGACACTGATGGCACCGCAGCGTCCGTATTTGCTGGCTTTCCGGCGGGCCTAGTTTCAGGCAAGACAGGTACTGCCCAGGTTGGGGACAAGCAGAACACTTCATGGTTCGCAGGGATGACGCCGGCGGTGAACGCCCGTTATATCGTCGTAGTCATGGTTGAGGAAGGTGGCTATGGAGCTGCGACTGCAGCCCCGATCGCCCGCAGGGTTATCCAAGTCTTGAACGGGTTGCCGCTCACTGATGTAGCCATACAAACTCCGTCCAAGGGCAATTGATGGCCACAATTCTCGCCGATCGCCGTACCCGCCTCGCTACTTCCCCATTGCGGCACTTAGACCCGATCCTTGTGCTCGTTCCGATGATTATTTCGGCACTTGGAATCGTGATGGTTTATTCATCGCAACGCACCCTCCTCGAACAGGCCGGAGACGACCCGCTCTATTTCGCGAAACACCAAGCGATTGCGGTCGTCCTCGGACTTGTCGTAATGGCTGCGATGATTGCAATCGATTACCACAAACTTCGAGAACTCGCGTTGTGGGGATACGGAGCAACCGTCGCGGGTTT
Source organism: Acidimicrobiia bacterium (assembly GCA_009694415.1). Classification (GTDB taxonomy): domain Bacteria; phylum Actinomycetota; class Acidimicrobiia; order IMCC26256; family JAENVU01; genus SHUZ01. The sequence continues at coordinate 9,922 of SHUZ01000020.1, read as the reverse complement.
GTTTGCCGTTCTTATTTTTGGGGTAGAAGTCAAGGGAGCCCAAGCCCGTTTTGATCTTGGTCCTTTGCAGGTGCAACCCGGCGAGTTCATCAAACTGTTCTTGATTCTTGTGCTCGCAGGCTACGTAGCGATTCATCGCGGCGAACTCAACGCGAAGCGGATCGCGATTTCGCTAGCTATCGCAGGCTTGCCGATGGGCTTGATCATGTTGGAGCCCGACCTCGGGACCGATCTCGTACTGATGATGATTGCGTTCGCGATCCTGTTGGTCGGCGGCGTCAAGGCTCGACACCTCGTTGTGCTTGCTTTGATGGGTATCACTGTTGCGACACTTGCTGTAAACGGCGGCGTGCTTGAGGAATATCAAATCGATCGGCTTACGTCATTCGCCGATGATGGAACAGACCCAAGTGGCATCGGCTACAACCAGGATCAGTCGCAAATTGCGATCGGGAACGGAAGGTTCACTGGCGAAGGCCTGTTCGAAGGCACCCAGACACAGTCCGCTTACGTTCCCGAGCAACACACAGACTTCATTTTCACCGCCGTTGGCGAGGAGCTCGGTTTTGTTGGAAGTGCTCTATTGTTGGGTCTGTTCGGTCTTCTCGTTTGGCGCACTTGGCGAGCCGCGCGGTTAGCCCAAGACCGATTTGGGATGCTTTGCTGTACTGGAGTCCTCGCGATGTTCGTCTTTCAGGTTTTCGAAAATATAGGGATGACAATGGGCATAATGCCGATCACCGGGATACCTCTTCCGTTCATGAGTTACGGCGGGTCTTCGGTCGTTGTCTCGTTCGCCTGCGTTGGCTTAGTTGCGAACGTGAGCATGAGGCGATTTAGTTGATGCGCGTCCGCGCACGACATAGGCGCGCTTCAGTCGTACTTCTCACGGTTGCCTTCGTCGCGACCGCTTGCGGTGCAGATGCTGCGACCAAGGATGCCCGCCGCAAACCCACGCGTAGAACTACAACTACCTCAACGACAACTACAACGCTTCCACCGACCACGACTACCGCACCCTTCGTTGGACTGCGTCCGGGAGATTCGGGTCCAGCCGTCGCAACCTTGCAGGGTCAACTTGCCGCGTTGCATTACGACGTTCCCGCGGCAGACGGCAACTATGGAGACGGCACCATGCAAGCGGTGATGGCATTTCAGAAAGTTCATGGCCTTGGTCGTGACGGTGTTGCTGGACCACAAACGCTCGCACGCATTGCGGCACCGAGTACCCCTGCACCGCTAGTTCCGGCGGGAGGTGCAACGAGGGTTGAGGTTGATGTCGCGCGCCAGGTCTTGTTCTTTTATAAAGGCGGTTCACTATTCCGGATTGTTGCCGTTTCAACCGGAAACGGAGCCAGGTACTGCGTGGGATCGCGTTGCGCGAGTGCCGTCACGCCCGGTGGTTCATTCAAGGTGCGTGGCAAAGTAAATGGTTGGCAGACCGCAACACTCGGGCGGCTGTACAAGCCCTCATACTTCAATGGCAACGTCGCGATCCATGGCTCGCTTTCTGTTCCAGGAGGACCTGCCTCACACGGGTGCGTTCGTGTGCCGATGAGTTCAGCCGACTGGATCTACACCTCTCTCCCGATTGGCATTGCTATATACGTATTGAATGGCCCGCATATCCCACCGCCGTTCGGACCCGAGACGCCTTCTCTCACTCCCGACCAGAATCAGACGCCTGGGGACACGGCTACGTCCACGACCACAACGGTGCCACCTACGTCCACGACCACAACGGTGCCACCTACTTCCACGACCACAACAACGACTGTTGCGCCTGTCCTATAAACGGATATTGGCAGACGCCTAGCCGTAGCAAGAGGCAGTGAACGTCTCCCTAGTAGGCTCCCACGCGATGTCCAGCCTTTGGCCGCGGATTGAACCGCTCCTGGCCGGGGTCGAGAAACCCGCTCGCTACATAGGGATGGAAAGGGGAAGTCAGGCACCCGAGCACAGGCCCGGGACAGTCGCTTGGCTACTCATATATCCCGATACATACGAGATTGGGTTGCCCAACCAGGGGCTCCAGATCCTTTACGAGATTCTTAACGAACGCCACGATTCCGTAGCCGAACGCGCCTACGCGCCGTGGCTCGACCTCGAGGGCGAGTTGCGCACCCGTGGCATCGGGTTGTTCTCGGTTGACACACATCGCGCGGCGAGCGATTTCGACGTGCTCGCCTTCAACCTTTCAGCGGAACTCGTATATACGAATGTTCTCAATCTCATCGACTTAACCGGTGTCCCAGTGCGCGCTGTAGCTCGTTCGGACGAGGATCCGATCGTCATCGCTGGCGGCCACTGCGCGTTCAACCCAGAGCCGATGGCTGACTTCGTCGACGCGTTCGTGATCGGCGATGGGGAAGAACCCGTCGGCGAGGTGTCTGCGGTTGTTGCAGCCTGGAAGCGCGGAGGCCGTGTCGGTGGTCGAGAAGCCGTTCTTCATGATCTGGCCACGGTTCCAGGTGTCTATGTGCCTTCGATGTACACGGTTGAATACGACGGCGCGCGACTCGTCGGGACAACCCCCCGTTACCCCGACGTTCCGCAAACGGTAGATAAGCGAACCGTCGCCGATCTCGCCGACTGGCCGTATCCGAAGAACCAACTTGTTCCGCTAATTGAGGTTGTGCACGACCGTTTGAACGTTGAGATCTTTCGGGGTTGCACCAGGGGCTGTCGTTTTTGCCAAGCGGGCATGATTACGCGCCCGGTTCGCGAACGCCCCGTTGAGCAGGCGCGCAACATGGTTCTAGATGGCCTACGCAGGACTGGATATGACGAAGTTGCCCTGACGTCACTTTCGTCAGCCGATTTTTCGGGCATCGACGGGCTCGTTTCGTCGCTCGTCAATGATTCAACAGGGTGCCCCAACGTAGGTGTGTCGTTGCCGTCACTGCGCGTGGACGCGTTCACCGTTGGTCTCGCTAGTGAAATTCAAAAAGTTCGCAGGACCGGTTTGACTTTCGCTCCTGAGGGCGGTTCGTGGCGGATCAGACAAGTGATCAACAAGTTGATCACTGAAGAAGATCTCTATGCGGCAGTTGATGGCGCGTACTCGCAGGGTTGGCGGCGCGTGAAGCTTTATTTTCTGGTGGGACTTCCCACCGAAATGGATGAAGACACGTTGGGCATCGCAGAATTGGCGCGCAACGTGGTTGAAGTTGGCAAGCGGTACACGAAGCAAGCTTCCGCCACGGTTTCGGTTGGTGGGTTCGTCCCCAAGGCGCACACTCCCTTCCAGTGGTTCGGTCAGAACGGCATTGGAGAGTTGCGACGCAAGGTCAATCTCTTGCGAGACGAGTTGCGCAGGTCGCCGGCGAAGGTGCGTTGGCATGATCCAGAAGCAACCTTTGTTGAAGGCATCGTGTCTCGGGGTGATCGCCGGATCGGCGCCGTGATCGAGCGTGTTTGGCGAGCAGGGGGAACGTTTCAGGAATGGAGCGAACACTTCCGTCTAGATCGCTGGACAACAGCGATGGCCGAGGAAGGGCTAGATCCTGATTGGTACGTAACGCGGCACAGAACCGAAGATGAAGTGCTGCCTTGGGATCACATAACTGCTGGATTGCATCGCGATTTCCTCTGGCAGGACTTCCAGGCCGCTCTCGCGGAGCACGGCCTCCCCGATTGCAGGTGGACTCCGTGCTACGACTGCGGTGTATGTACCGACTATGCGATCGAGCATGTGGTGGCATCGCCGGTGCCTCCTGCCGGCGGAAGCCAGGGGACGGGACAAGACCTGAGCACTGGCGGAAGCGTTCCTATCGTGTTAGGTCGAACGCCTGCACCCATACCTGCAAAGGTGAACGATCTTGTTCCATCCGGCAGTTCGGAAGCAGTGACGTGAGGGGCGATACAGGGTTCCCTGTGCGTTTGAAGTTCTCGGAAATAGGCAAGGTGCGTTTCATCTCGCACCGCGATGTAGCGCGGGCGTTCGAGCGAGCATTTCGAATCGCCGAGTTACCGATGGCGTTCACACTGGGTTTCTCACCGCGCCCAAAAGTAAGTTTTGGTTTGGCGTTGTCGGTAGCTCACGAATCCGATGCCGAGTACCTAGACCTTGAATTGACAGAACCGGTTGACCCCGAATCTCTAATCGGGCCGCTAACGGATGCACTTCCGGAAGGCATCAGCGTGCTTGGGGCTACGGCATTGGCAGACCGCGCTCCGGCATTACAGGAGTCGGTGAGCCTGTTGGTTTGGGATATTGAAGTTACAAATCGCGCCGGTGAAATGCCGGACACGCTTGCTGTAGCGCGTCTCGCCGCTGCAGTTATGGCGACCACTACGTTGCCCACCGCGCGAACGCGTAAGGGCCGCGAGACTACAGAGGATATCCGACCGGTGTTACGAATGATTGAAGTGCGCGGTCAGGGTGAGTGCGGGGTTCTACTTCGCGCTGAGTTGTCAACACAGCCAGTAGCTGTCCGGCCCGGCGAGTTAGTTGCCGCGCTAGACGCTGATCTGGTCGAGCTGCGGTCCCGCCGGGTCGCGCAGTGGATCGAGCGCGGGGGCGCGCGGCTAGAGCCGCTCGTCGCCGACCAGCGCGCCGAAGAAACGGCGCGCGCATCATGAGAGAAGGAACCTATGTCCGACGAAATCACAACGGGGGACGCGTCCTCCGGCACATTCGAGCCCGACGATGTTCGGGTAGTTGCTTCCGAACCAGCGGCATCTAACGGGGAGTCGCGCGGTAGCGCCGTATCTGATGGCGAGTCTGGCGGCGAGCCAGAAGGTGAATCAGAAGTCGAGTCCGGAAGCGATACTCCAGGAGAATCGGGTCCACGCCCGCCCGGAACTCAACGGAAGCGCCGACGCGGCTCGCGTGGCGGTCGAAATCGCAAACGGCCAGCGGGTAGCCAAGGCGCACAAACCTCAGGTGCCCAAAACCGAGGTGCCCAAGGCGAGACAGAAGAACCGGCTGCAGAAATAGGGACAGCAGAAGTACCCGGCGAGCCATCGGTCGCGCCAGAGGAAGATTCGGGGCGCCGCGGTCACGACGAGAATGCGGCGGCCGATCGTGGTTTGACCACAGAAGATCTAGCGCAGTCGGCGATGGAAGACGCTGGGCTACGCGCACCGCGGATAGGTGACACGCGACCAGCACCAGTCTCAGCGCCGGTCTCAACTCCTGCGTCAACTCCGGCCTCATCGCAGAAATCGAACTCGACTCCATCGCAACAAGCAGACGGCAGCGAAAATTCGGAGGAGGGCCAATCCACTTCAGACGGAACGAGCCCACCCCGTAAGCGCCGCCGTCGGGGAGGAAAGGGTCGTGGCCGCGGTGGATCACGTCCTACTGGAACCGGGGGAACTTCCGGCGCTGTCGTGACTGCAGATCTAAATGATGACGGCACTTCGGTGCTCGACACGCTGGACGAAGAGACCCTCGAGCGGCGACGCGGCCGCACACGCAAGGGTCGGCCGACTGGGCGCTATCAGATGGTTGTGCGGGTAGATGCCGACGGCACGATTCAGATGGCAGTTCTCGAGGGGCGCATGCTCGTCGAGCATTACGTCTCGCGCAAAGAAGATGACGCGGCATCGATCGATGGAAACATCTATCTCGGCAAGGTGCAGAACGTGTTGCCGGGTATGGAAGCCGCGTTCGTCGACATCGGCACGCCGAAGAACGGCGTGATTTATCAGCGCGACGTGCAGTTCGATGCGTCCGTCGTAGAAGGGGCAGATCAAGCGGGACCAAAAATTGAAACGGTTCTCCGTAACGGTCAATCGATTCTCGTACAAGTGACGAAGAACCCGATTGGAGCGAAGGGCGCCAGGCTCACACAAGAGGTGAGCCTCGCTGGACGTTTTGTAGTTCTGGTGCCAGGGCAACCGACCACGTACGGCATTTCCAAGCGTTTGCCAGACGACGAACGCAAGCGCCTTCGCAAGGTCTTGGAAGGATTGCGTCCGGTCGATGCAGGGCTGATCGTGAGAACCGCGGCAGAAGGCGCGACTGCAGACGAACTGCAACGCGACGTCGCGCGATTGCAGAATCAGTGGGAACAGATAAGTGCACTCGCGGCACGTAGCAAGCCGGGAAGTCTTCTCTATCGAGAGCCAGCACTCGTAGTGAGAGTTATCCGTGAGGAGTTCACCAAGGAGTACCGGTCAATCGTTATTGACGACGAAGCGATGTTTGCAGACGTCAAGAGTTACGTAGACGCGATCGCTCCGGAACTCTCAGAGCGTGTCGAGTTCTACGAGGAGAAGGATCTCCCGGTATTCGAACGGTTCCATGTGCATGAGCAGCTCCACAAGGCGCTTGACCGCAAGGTTTGGTTGCCTTCAGGCGGTTCGCTGATAATCGAACGCACCGAAGCATTGACTGTCATTGATGTGAACACCGGTAAAAATGTTGGCCGCACGAATCTTGAAGAGACGGTATTCGCCAACAATGTCGAGGCCGCTGGCGAAATCGGGCGTCAACTCAGGCTGCGTGATATCGGAGGGATCATCGTGATCGACTTCATTGACATGGAGATCCGGAAGAACCGTGATGAAGTCGTTAGGGCTCTCAAGGAGGCCCTGTCCCGCGACAAGACCCGTACCCAGGTGTTCGATATTTCAGACCTGGGACTTGTGGAGATGACCCGGAAACGCATTTCAGAGGGGTTGGTCGAGGCTTTCTCCGAGACTTGTACCGTTTGCGGCGGGCGCGGTTTCACCGTCGACGAGTCGATGCTGTAAGGTTCGCTGCTTCTAGATCTGACTTTGAGGTTTTTTCGCGCCATGTATGCAGTGATCGCCACCGGCGGTAAGCAGTACCGAGTTGAAGAAGGACAGCGGCTAGACGTTGAACGTCTCGGCATTGAGCCGGAGATGGGCGATGCGTCCGAAGTCGTGTTGAAGCCCGTCTTGATTGTCGACGGCGCGTCCGTTCTCGCAACTCCAGCTCAGCTCAGTGCAGCTGCCGTAACCGCCACGGTGGTCGGTGACGCTCGTGGGCCAAAGATTGACGGCTTCACCTATAAGCCAAAGTCGAACCAACGTCGACGGTTTGGGCATCGCCAGAAGTACACAACCATTGAGATCACAACGATCTCGGCGGGCTGAGGAGAACTAAATGTCGAAGAAGAAGGGTGCCGGTACCTCTCGTAACGGCCGTGACTCCAACGCTCAGCGCCTGGGCGTGAAGGTCTACAGCGGTTCTGAAGTAACGGCTGGCACAATCATTGTGCGTCAACGGGGAACGCAGTTCCATCCTGGCGAAAATGTCGGACGCGGTTGCGACGACACGCTGTTTGCTAAGGCGAACGGCACTGTGCGCTTCGGCCAACGACGCGGCCGCAGGCTCGTAGACATAGTTCCCGCTAGTACCTGAGCTCCTAATCCGAACCCTGAGTTGCGCGATCCGTTATGGGGTCAGCCGGCTTGTCGGTAGTTCCGTATCCTGGGGTAGTTATGTCTTTTGTTGATGAGGCTCAACTAAATGTCCGCGGCGGCGATGGCGGTGCTGGTTGCGTCGCGTTCCGACGGGAAGCTCATGTGCCCAAGGGTGGGCCCGATGGCGGCGATGGTGGAACCGGAGGTGATGTTTGGTTCCAGGCGGATCGCAACGTGGCATCACTTCTGGCCTTTCGCGATCACCCACACCGCAAAGCGACTTCTGGGACGCACGGGAGCGGGAACAAGAAGCATGGCGCAGGGGGGAAAGACTTGATCATTACCGTTCCTGAAGGAACGACGGTTCGTAGCCACGACGATGGCGAACTTCTTACAGATCTAGTCGGACATGGCGACAGGTGGCTCGCTGCATCGGGCGGTCGCGGCGGTCGCGGCAACGCTCGGTTTCTTTCGAATGCGAGACGCGCTCCAAGTTTCGCAGAGCAAGGTGAGTACGGCGAAGATCGCTGGCTCAATCTCGAACTCCGATTGATGGCCGATGTTGCCCTTGTCGGATTCCCGAATGCTGGGAAGTCAACGCTAATCAGCACGGTCAGCGCGGCAAGACCCAAGATCGCGGATTACCCCTTCACGACACTTGAACCCAATCTCGGTGTCGTGCGTTTCCATGACCATGAACTGGTGATTGCAGACATCCCTGGACTCATCGAAGGTGCAGCCGAAGGGCGCGGCCTCGGACACCAGTTCCTGCGTCACGTAGAACGCGCACGCGTGCTCCTTTTACTAATAGACCTAGCGTCGGTGGACGAGCGCTCCCCGGAAGATCAAGAACGAATCCTTCTCAAAGAACTCGGTGGATACAAGCCCGAATTGCTAGACCGGCCGCGTCTCGTGGTTGGAACAAAAGCAGATGTGGCCGTGTACCCATTTGACGGTCTGCAGATTTCGGCGGTGGCACATACTGGTCTCGACGAGCTACTTGGGCGATTGGGAAATCTGGTTGATGACGAGCGGGACACCGCGCCGAAACGCGTTCCATTTGTGGTGCACCGACCCGTTGAAGAAGGTTTCGGTGTCACCCGTGATGACGATGGAACATGGCGGGTTCGTGGGCGTTCGGCAGAGCGGGTGGTTGCAATGGCAGACCTCACTAATGAAGAGGCAATGGCTTATGTGCAGGACCGATTCCGTCGGATGGGTGTTGAAAGAGCGCTGGCGCGTGCCGGGGCGCGCGAAGGTGACACGGTGCGCATAGGTCCGGTCGAGCTCGTCTACGTCGAAGGTCTCTGACGCGATGAGATTCGTTGTCAAGATCGGGAGCTCATCGATTACCTCTGCAACGGGCGAAATAGATGACGCTGCATTGCGCAAACTCTGTAGCGAAATCGTCGCCGCTCGCCATGATGGTCACGCTGTCGTCGTTGTGTTGTCCGGCGCGATTGCGGCGGGGTTGCCCGCTCTGGGATACACAGAGCGCCCCAAAGATATCGGCACCCTTCAGGCGATCGCGGCCGTGGGTCAACCGCGTTTGATGGAGCGGTTGAACGCCATACTCGGGGCTGACGGCGTGGTGGCCGGACAAGTTCTTCTAACTCCCTACGACTTCGTGCATCGAACGCAGTACTTACATGCTCGTGAGACGTTTGACCGGTTGTTGGATCTCGGTGTCATCCCGATCGTGAACGAGAACGACACCGTCGCCGACGACGAAATCCGCTACGGCGATAACGACAGGATTGCAGCATTGGTTGCCAACCTGATCGGAGCTGAACTGTTGGTGTTGCTGACTGACACGGCAGGCTTGTTTACGGCGGACCCGCGCCTTGATGTCGGGGCATCCTTGATTGAGGAAATCACAATCGTTGACGCAGCGCTAGACGCTGTCGTGGGAGGCGCAGGCTCGGATCGAGGAAGCGGCGGCATGGCGAGCAAATTGGCCGCGGCAAAGATTGCATCTTGGTCGGGAGTACGAGCGGTGATTGCAGCTGCCGACCAGACCGATGTAGTGAAACGCGCGCTTGCTGGTGATCCGGTTGGGACGGTCGTTCAACCTCATTCTCTGCGCCTTGCGAGCCGCAAGTTATGGATCGCGTTCGCGGTCGGCGCATCTGGCCGGATTGTGGTTGACGATGGCGCGCGCGATGCACTTGCCGCTGGTGGGCGCTCGCTTTTGGTGGCTGGCGTGCGTGAAGTGGAAGGGGAGTTTGAACAGAACGCGGCCGTGGAGGTCATTGCAGGGGATGGATGCGTATTCGCAAAGGGTCTCGTGCGCTACGGAGCAGCTGCTCTCCGCAAGGTCGCCGGGATGCAGAGCGCAGATCTTCCGGACGGTTCGAGTCCCGAGGCCATTCACTGTGATGACCTCGTGGTGCTACCTGCCTAGAGCGCTTTTTCGCGCTGCTAGTGACTATGGGCTTGCGCTGAGCATGTGCCACCGGTCACAATGTCCGTGTTCTCTCGCCCACCACAATGGGGGGAGGGCCTGGCAAAGCACCGGGAGACCGGATCGCGGAAGGCGGGCCCACGGTGGGCGAGGAACGGGGGTCGCAATCGGCAGGGG
>SHUZ01000019.1 GCA_009694415.1 Acidimicrobiia bacterium | reverse complement strand
TTATTGGATCAAACCATTCGAGGCGGTTGAACCGGCCGAACCCTCGGTCGGTAGTAGCTATCCGACAGCCGTGTGACAAAGCCAGCGCCGCAAGCCAAACGTCAGGAACCAGATTTGCGCGGATCTGGCGGTCCTTCGATGTGATCTCTGTGAATGCGACCCAAGTTGATTTCGTAGGGGGAGTAGCCAAGAAGTGCCCGCTGCATCCATGACCATTGTTGCGAAAGCTATGGCTTCGCCCGCGGATGCAGGATCACGAAATACCCGTGGATGGGTGACAATTCTGACGAATCCGATAATGGCTTGATCGGCGACCGCCAAGTCTTCTGAACCATTTAAGACACCCTCGAGCCATGACCGGTACTCGGCGTGACGAGGCAATTCGCGCTTGAGGCTATATACGATCACGTTGGTGTCGGGAAGGATCACGAAGGCTCGTCGTTGTCGAACGTCTTCCACAGGGCGTCTTTGTCGAGAATATCGATGAGAACCTCACCATCGGGGCTCCCGTGAGCTGGCAGATCGAGGTGCATCCGTTCAGAGCGCTGGTCGAGGACAGTCCTTAGGCCTTCTTCGACAAGGCTCGTAAACGTCCTGTTTTGCTGGGCGGCACACCGCTTGGCTTCCTCGCCTTACGCATCAGGCAGATTGATGGTCGTTCGCATACATACGGGCATACCGCATTTGTGGCGACGCGAGCGTCAACGTCACCCCGACCAGTCCGAACCGCCCGCCGTTTGTCGCGGAGTGATTTAACGAATTAAGTCTGCCGTGCAGATAGAGTCGGCGTGAATGGAAAAGTCTCAAATTTTCTGTGCTGTATGCGGCGAAAGCGCCCCAGCGGCAGCTCGATTCTGCCGTGGGTGCGGTGGCGAGATCCTGTCTCCAATGGGAGCCAAGCAAGGGACCGCGGGCCGGCCTGCTACCGGTTCCCTGCCGCCGCTCACTGACCCCTCCAGTCCATCGTCGCCTGCCACTACGGAAAAGCCACGCCGCGGGCTAGCCATTGTCTTGGCGATCGTCGGCGTCGTCTTATTGCTCTTAGTCGGTTCTGCAATCACGCTTGCGATTACCGACGACGCGCCAAGCGATGGGCAACGCGCAAACAAGATCAAGCCCGGCAGCACGAACACGACTACCCCGACCGCCGTCTCCACGACGACTACGGCGCCCATCGTTCCTGCCTGGACCACCGTAGGCACCTCGTTACAGAACCGACCCATTCGGGTGTCCAAGATCGGTACAGGGCCCCGCCAAGTGCTTTGGATCGGAGGGATACACGGCGACGAGGACGAAGGTGCCATCGCGACCGCCGAGTTAACGAAGGCGTTTGTAGATGCCGGGCTGGGGTCGACGGTCACCCTCACGATCCTTGAAGATGCGAACCCCGACGGACGCGCAAACACCACGCGCGGTAACGCCAACGGTGTCGACATCAATCGCAACTTTGCCGCAAGGAGCTTCAGTCCAGGCTGCGAATCGACCGGTTTTTGCCATGGCGATCGTGCGCTCTCGGAGCCCGAGACGCGTGCAGTCACGAACCTGCTCGATAAGACAAACTTCGACCTAGTTCTGGTTGCCCACGGGCATACGGAAGGTCCATTCATCAACTTCGACGGTCGAGGAGCAGACGCCGCAGAGCGCTTCGGAGGAGCCACGAACTGGCAGATCCGCGACTCGAGCCAACTTGATCCGACACCGGGATCGATCGGTCAGTTGGTCGGTGTTGATCGAGGACAGGCGATCCTCACCATCGAATGGATCAGGGGCACAGACCCTGCAAAGGCGTGGGAGATGACCCGAGCGGGGATATTGGAGGCCATCGCCCGATAGCGATCACCCCCGCGCGTCACGGACTCAACCCATTCGCGTTTACCCAGGTGTGACCCCGAGTTCCTCGCGTCGAGACGCGCCAGATGCAGATACAGAAGTGCGAGCCTGGATCGAGGCGCGCAGCGCGCCCGCGACCGAAGCCACCGTGAGTCTCTCCCCCGTAGAACTGTCGGTGCTCGCCTCCGAACTCAGTCTCCCACTTGTACCGATGCTTCACTTCGACCCGATAGCGATTCAAGAACCCGAGCGCGCAACAGAGTTAGATGCGACAACGCGAGCCGAATTGACCGCCCGCGGGATCCTGTCTCAGCCAGTGGATGGCGAGGTCGCAGAGTCGATTCGCGCGCTACTTGAACTCCTTGCCGCTCCGCTACTCCTCTTGCGCGTTGAGGCATCGTATTTTGGCGCCGAAGCAGAGTGGCAGTTTGCTTGTACTCGCGATGGCGCGATCGAGATCTCGGAGATGAGCGACCGAAGTTACCGCTTCAGCGCGATGGCACTCGGCGCCCTGCAGCCCCGCGTTCTAGAACTCACAGGGCTCGAAGACCGTAACGAGATCGCAGTTGAGCCGCTACTAGTAACGGCCCGGACATTGCTAGTTCTCCCGAAACTGATCGAGGACGAGGACGAAGCGCTGGCTCAACTCGTTGCCGAAGGCGCCGCCACCGAAAGCGCCCGCGCGCTCATAGCGGCGTTGCTGGCATCACGCTGTGCCGTGGCGGTGACGGTTCTTTACCGGCCCGATGAGAATCGCTTGGTGGGCGGTGAGCTCACCTGGATAGACGGGTTCGACGCTGGGCTATGGATCACACCGACGCCCGACACGACAGACTGGGATATGACTGGCCCTGAGCCCGGCCCTGAGGTTGAACTTCGCCCCGTTACTGCAGAATGGATCAGAGCCGAACTCGCTTCATATCTGCCATAGCCGCGTCGCCGCTCATTGGCACTTGTGAGCTTCAATGACCTTTGCGCCTCCCGAGACCGTTCGCGTGCCCGAGTAGTTGCTGAAGGGTGGGCCAGCCAACTCGCGCCCAGCCGCGGTGTTACTCCCTTCACCGGAGAGATGCTCTAGCTCATCCGCGTAATAATCAATATCGTGCGGTTCAAGAGATACATCAAGGAATGATTTATCGCCTTCGTCCGTCGAATATTTGCGTCCGAAGTTATGGTCTACCTCGGTTCCCCTCTGTAGACCTTCAATTCTGGCACTTGGGGCATAGGCCACCGGGTCCCAGGCATTGGCCAGGGAAACGGTGTGGGTATCAGGGTCGACTACCGCGTACCCGTTCCGAACCGGCGAGCCAGCCGTTACGACGCCCTCGACGTTGTAGCGGTGCGTGAAGTCGCTGTCCGCAGCGAGGTTGCGCGCTGCGATACCTCCCTGGCTGTGGCCGATCATCATCAGGCCATCGCCTTCCTTAACTCCAGCAGCGGTTACCGCTTTTGTGATCGCCTCTTCGTAGGCTCCCCAGCCGAAAGCGTGGGAGCCCACGGAATTCCCACGAGAGTTGAACGAATTGTCGGGAAGGTCTGGATCGATCCCGCGCAACAGCACCACCCAGCGCGCTGGGCAGATGTCACTCACATTGATTACCACCACAGCCCCGACCGGCATCGTTCCGACCGCCCGCATGTAGTTGGCATACGAGGTGGGCCCATCTTCGAGCCTCTTGCGCCAATTATCCCAAGCTACTTGCGTGGTCTCTGTGGGAGGATTAATTGGCTTTTGATTAGGACCTAAGGGTGCTTTACTTGGCGGCTGCGCGAGGCAAATATCGTTCTTATGGTGTCTCACTAGACCCCGGTTGAACCAAGCGAGCGGGGCGTAATCGGTTTCTAATATCGCCCATATCTCCCCGACCAGGGGGAAAATGATTTTCCACACAACGACAAGGGCGGCCGCGTAGGCAACGAACGTTGCTATATCCGCCAGGGTGCGCCTTAGCGGGGCGGTCCAGTCCCAAAGATCGTCGAGTTTCCCGAGAACCCACCGAACGCCGCCCATGAGATCCGCGACAAAGTTGTCCACCGCTTCAGCGGTCTCGACGGCCTTCGCCTCAATATCCAGGCTGTTCGCGTCGTTGCCGACGCGGTTCTTGAGGATCGAAAGATGAACGTGTAGCTCGATCTGTTTTTTTACGTGAAGTACACCGAAAGGCATACGGGTGCCGTTGAATCCTCCTCCTAAATCCCTAAGCAATTGGTCGACTTCGCCGCAGCCGTCCCGAAGACTGTCGGCAATTCCGCGTAGCTCCTGGGTATCGATGTAGATCTTCGTCATGCCAGTCCTCTAGATGTCCGCGCCGTCACGGCGCAACTTGTCGATCACATTCTGCCAATCCGGGTCTCCCCGGGCTGGGTATGCAGGGCGCTCGCAAGGCGGTTGCCCCGGCGGAACCTTGGCGTCCGCGGCACCGCTATCAAACCAACCGCGAACAAGGTCCTCGAAGGCATTGAGTTGCCCTGTTCGGTCTCGGATCCACGTTGCGTGATGTTGAAGATCTCGTGCAAGTTGTCGCAGACCTTGGGCATGTACCTCAGCGTTGTATTTTCGGTCGCGCGCAATTCGACGGTGGTGCTCAGCCTTCTTGCACTGCCATTGTGCAGTCACCACTCGATCTGCCCAGCGCCTGCCGATGCCGTCGAGCCAATCGGCGCAGGCGAAACAAGCGGTAGCAAGGATGTCGACGTTGACATCGTCACCAAGTAGTTTCACGACAGTAAGCCCCCCATAAGTCCCTTCACCTTCTAACACAACGCGCGAAGCGCCTAAACGTGACGTGCCTAATATCGCATTTAGCGCCCCCACTTAGGGCACCGAAAGGCGCTCCAACCCCAACACCACTCCCGCGCGACCGGAGATGATTGGCGCGCTTACCGTCGAGCTCTAAAGCATCTCGAAGGACGTTGGTGTTACGCGGCGCCATCACGGAGTCGCGCGACGGTGCTCTCCGATATGCCAATGTGAGCATAGTCCTGGGGCAGCAGGCTGGGCCCGGAACGTGCGAGTTCTTGCCACCCCGCGCCCGTATTGCGGAACAACGCCTCGGTAGTGCGGCCGTCGGGATTCAGTTTCCCGCGCTGCACGACCGCGAACGCGAGTGCTCCAGAGCCGGTGCCCGTGCAGGTGAACCTCACCACCGAGAGCAGCGGGTCATCTGCGATTCCGTAGTCGCCAATCTCGGCGGCATACACGGCCCTGCCAAGTGCGTTGCTCGTGCACGCAGGATCAGACCCTGCACGGAACGCCACCATCGGAGCCGCCCCTGGAGCGACCTTCTTCGAGCGCACCCAGCCGTCCATTCCGCGCCACCGCACTAGGCGAAACGTCTCGTTCCCGTCCGCACTGAACTCGAACCGAGCGGGCGAGGCGATGTCGACCGCCTCACAGTTGGCGACCATGATTAGCCCGAGAACATTGGCGTGGATTCCCGGTTGCGCGCGCAGGTTGTGCGGTGTCGTGTCGTGGATGCACAGCGCGGACGGAACGGGAGACACGGGTGGAGGCACCGCAGCAATGGTGCTTGGCGAGACGGCCGTCGTGCTCGACGGCGGGTATGACCTTCCGCGTGCTGGTAGCGCACCCGACCTGCGGTTGTCCGATCCACTGGCCAGGAGAAAGGCGCTTGCCGCTCCCACGCTGGCAGCGAGCACAACGCCAGCCGCGATCGCCAACACGAGCACCCGACGTGAGCGCGGCTGCGGGCCTTGGGGTTCGGGTCCGCCCGTTCGGGGAACGGTGTCGTTCGAATCGAGCGCACCGAATCTCGACGCAGCCGATTTTGCGTCGGTCGCGACGGCGGCGCCACAGACCCGACAGAACCGAGCGCCTTTCAATGCCGCATGACCGTTTATACAGGTCGGCATCAGACAATTATATCAACGACATTCGCCGCAAACCGGTAAGGATTCATCGGCCCGCGAAATAGGTAGCGAAGCCAGCGGCGAGGGTATCCGCTATCCGTTGGCGGAATGTTGGGTCCTTCAGAAGAGCAGCGTCAGTCGCGTTGCGCATGTTCCCCGCCTCGAACAGCACCTTCGGCACATCCGACAGGTTGAGGCCGCCGAAGTCGCGCCGCTCCAGCATCCCGCCAGCCCCTAGATAGGTGGCAGTCGGCATGCCGGTTGCTAGGTACGCGTCGCGCAGGTCTGTGCCGAGCTCACGCGACGCCGCGTAAATGTCGTTGGTGTATCCGGGGATATTCGCGGGGACGTTCACGTGGAAGCCGCGGCCGCTACCGGGGCCGCCGTCCGCGTGGATCGAGATGCCCGCCTCGGCCCCAGCACGGTTGCCGATGTATGCCCGCTCGTCGATGCAGGGCCCCCAGCCGTCATTGGTCGTGCGAATCATGGTGACATTCGCGCCCGCAGCGCTCAACACGGTCCGCAGCCGGAGAGCCACGTCTAGGTTGAAGTCGTACTCGGCGTAGCCGTCATTGGTGGACGCTCCGGTGGTGTCACATGCCCGGTCTTGCGTGCCTATGAAGATCATGCGTGCGATGTCGCCGCCGTGTTGGTTATTACCGCCGTTGTGTCCGGCATCCACCACGATCGTGTGTCCCGAAACCGCGGACAACGCACCCACCGGAACAGTTGTAGTCGGCGCGCGCGTAGTGCTCGTATCCGCTTTTGTTGTCGTAGTCGCCTTCGCCGTGGTTGTGGGGGGACGGGTGCTCGATGTGTCGGCCTGTGCGGAATCGCCGCGACCGCTGTCCGGCCGAGCGGCGAGCGCTACACCTAGCGCGCCTAGCGCAATGACAGCGCCGAGAACTATCGCGGTCGCGACCCGCCGATACTTTCTCGCTGCCCGACGATCTGACCGACCAGGCATCAGATTTCGAGGTCTGTCCATGTCCGCAATCCGTATTGGGACGCGATCTGGTTATAGGTGTTAACAAATATTTGCTTTGCCGTAGTCGCGCGGTCGGAGTCGATATTTGCAAGTTTTACCATCGGGTCTTCCGCGCTCGGACAAGTGTAGTTGTAGCGGTACTCGCCCATCCAGGTCTGGTACTTGTAGTTCGAGTCAAGCGATGCCTGCAGCGCTGCTTGGAGTTTGGCTCCAAGGTCGCGCACCGTCGCGTCGTCGTGCTGAGCGAGTACCGCGGCTCTATCGCGAATACGTGTCCGGTTGTCGATGATCGCATCCATCCGGTCGGACGCTGCTGCACCGGTCAATTCGCAATCTCGGAACGGGCCGAGGATCGTGTCGTTGAGGGCTTTGCGCGCGGTCCCAGAATCGGTGAGAAGAAGTTCGAAATTCTCCATCTCGGGCCGCACGGCATCCGGCTCAGTCGTCGTAGTCGTACTCGATGTAGTGACGCGGCGCTCCGTCGATGCCCTGCGAGGCGCTTTAGCGGTCTTGCTCTCGGAATCGCCGATGGATACAGCCAACAACGTTACGACGACGGCAAGCGCGCCGACAGCAGCCATCGTTAACGGCATTCCCCACGGGGCTCGCGACCCGTTCCGCTTTGGCGCGGCGTTCCCTGGCGTAGCAGCGACCGCGGGTTGCGTCATCGTCGGGACGGCCTGTTTCGTGTGATCGGCGACACTCTTGGTGCCCCCTGCCGCGCCACAAGCGCGACAGAACGCGGTTCCATTCAACGCCGTACCGCAGGAGCGACAGTAACTCATGTATCGAACAAACGCGTCATGGCGACGTCCGTGATTCTTTGGGCAATTGACGATGAAGCCATCTGCATCGAGCAGGCTCGAATATTGGTGATGTTGCCGCTGCCTGGCCTCAGGCGCGAGGATAGCCCTATATGGCGCAGCGGGGCAGGGCGGGCGAGGATAATCCGGCCAATGGAGAACGGGAGCTTGTTGAGCGGGCAATAGGTGGTGATCGCGACTCGTTCGAGGCCCTCTACGGGTTGCATGTAGAGGCGGTGTTCGCCTTCCTCCGGGCCAGGGGGCCGCTGGAGTTGGCCGAAGACTTCACCGCCGAGACTTTTTGTCGCGCCTATCAGAACATCGGTCGCTACGAATGGCGTGGGCCCCCTTTTCGCGCGTGGCTGCTGTGCATCGCCCGCAACTTGCTGATTGCGCATTGGCGGGCCAAGGAGAGCAAGGTTCTCCTCCTTGACGATCTCGAGACTGTTGTTACTCCAAGCGTCGATGCCGACCCAACAGAGGGGGTGAACGCGGGCCAGATGGCCGCGCTGCTCGCCACGCTAAGCACCCGTCATCGTGAGGTCATAGAACTCCGCTTCATCGAGGAGCGCACCGTTGCGGAGACCGCTACGCTGCTCGCGATGACCGGCGAGGCTGTGCGGGCGCTAACGTTGCGGGCGATGAAGCAACTAAGAAAAGTGTCCGCCCACTCCGATATTTCCGGCCACTGACGGCACTGCCACGACCTCCGATGACAACTTTGAGGGGAAACACAATGCACTGTACTAATTGCGGCACCCTACTGACCGCCTCTTCCACGTTTTGCTTCGATTGTGGAAGGCCGGTAGCCCAGCCAGTACCCAATCCAGCGCTACCCCCTCGGTCGACCTTCACACCGGGGGGACCGTCGATGGATTACAAGCCCGTGGGATTCTTCTCAGCGTTGTTCGACTTCTCGTTCAAGCGTAAGGCAACGGAACACATAGTGAAGGTGCTGTTTGTCCTTGCCGTAGTCGCTTACGGTTTCTGGGCCGTTTTAATCCTGGTCACTTCGTTGGCAGCGGCCTCGCAGAGGCCGGTGTTGCTCCTTGTTGGACTGATCGGCGCGCCGCTTATTTTTATTCTTCCGGTGGCAGCCGTGCGGGTCTTCCTTGAGTTGGTGGTCTCGGTTACACAAATTGAGCAACACACACGATCTTTGGATATAACAGGTCGCGGCGCCGGAGCCGGTGGCTCAGAACTGAGGTAGGACCCGGGGTGGAGTTGGCCCTTGCCGTAAGCATCCCGGAGCCCCAGCCCCGGCTAGCGGCACCACAAGTGACGCCACGCGCGCAAGCGGAGCACGATGGTCGGCTGGTCGTCATCTTCGACGACCCGATCCCATTGATCGTGGAAGTGCGCGACGATGTGTCGCGCCCGGATGCACTAGTGCCGTTGGTGACGTCCGTGGTCGTAGACGCCGACGCCGATACCCCCATGCGAGAACTTGCCGCAGCGATCGCAGCGCAGCTTGGGGTAGCAGATCCCGTACGCCTAGCGATCCTGCGTGTTGGCGGATCCCTCGATCTCGACGTCGCGCTCGGCGCGATCGACCTGCGCAATGGTGACACGCTCGTCTTCGATGGGCCAGACCTGCCTCCCTCGCGTCAGGTTTCAGCACAACTTGACCTGGTGGTGATCACCGGCGTTCTCGCTGGGACTCGCCTTCCGTTGACGCTAGGGCGCCATATGATCGGGCGCGATCCGATCGCGCTATTCCAACCCGTCGACGCCGCAGTCTCTCGACGCCACTGCCTTCTCGACGTCGCTGCCGATGGGATCACCGTGCATGACGCTGGCTCCGCCAATGGCACGTTCGTAGACGGTCGCCGAGTGCACGAGGCGACACTGGTTCTGCCGGGTGAGTTGATAGAGGTCGGCGACACACGGTTCACCGTGATCCTGGTCCCCACTGCCTCGGAGGCAGCGAGCGCCTCACCCATCGGAGGGCGGGTGCCGTTCAATCGGTCTCCACGGGTAACCCGCCCGCGGCAACCGGCCAAAGTGGCCATGCCCACACCTCCGGCGATTCCCCGCAAGGGGCGCCTTCCTCTCATCAGTTGCCTCGCGCCGTTGGTGATGGCCGGGGTGATTGTTCTGATAACCAAGATCCTGATGTTTGCGCTGTTCATGATCATGTCGCCTGTGATGGCTGCGTTTACCTACGTAGACGATCGGCGGCGCGGCGGCCGCACCTACACAAAGGATGTTGCGAGCTTTGAGATCGACCTGGGCGTTGCTGCCGCCGAAGCGGCTACTGCCCACCACGCTGAGATACTCGCGCGTCGTGTCGAAGCGCCTATCCCGGCCGAGCTCGTGGCTAGGGTCGACGCGCTCGCCCTCGATCTGTGGGAGCGGAGACCAGGTGATGCGGATTTTCTAGCCTTGCGCGCAGGCACCGGTGACCTGCCCTCCGAGCTCATCCTCGACGCCGAAGATCCGCGCGGAGAGATTGAGGAACGGTTCCGCGACGGCATCGAGAGGATCGCTGCGGCGCACGCCATTGATCCCTTTGTTCCCGTCGTTGTCCCGCTAGGTGTTCACGGTGTTATCGGTATCGCGGGCGGCCACGACTCTGCGAGGTCGTTGCTGCGAGCGCTCGTAGTTGATGCGGTTACCCACCAAAGCCCGCGAGACCTCGCCGTCATTGCGCTGGTGCCTCCCGAGGAGGTTTCCGAGTGGGACTGGCTGCGTTGGCTTCCCCATACCGAGCACTTTGTCGCTCCCGTTGCAGGAGCGCGGGCGGTTGCGTCAGAGCCCGAAGAGGCCCGCGTTCTGTTACAAATGCTCGAGTCCTTTCTAGAAGCGCGCAAGGGAGACGCCGCGCGGCACGCACGTGACGCGGGCGAGTATTTACCTCAGGTGCTGGTCGTCATCCCTGGGGCAGTGCCGGTCTCGCAGGCCACGCTGTCGAAGGTGCTCCATGACGGCCCCGCGTTTGGGATTCGCGCGCTAGTGCTTTCGGAACGCAGAGAACGATTGCCGGGGGAGTGCCGGGTCGTGGCCGACCTAGACACGGATGCCTCCGACGGCACGCTCACCATAACGACCACTGGTGAGACCTATGACCCAGTGCACTTCGATGCCGTCACTGTTGAAGCGGCCCTCGCGGTGGCGCACCGACTAGCGGGTGTACGCGACATCACCGCGCGCGGGGCGACGGGCGACCTCGCAACGCAGGTGTCGCTGCTTGACCAACTCGGTCTTGCAGAGCCCGATGCTGCTGGAGTAGTAGCGCGCTGGCAGCGCGGGCTCCCTGGGCTTGGCGCGCCCGTTGCCATGGCGGCCACCGGATCGTTCGGGATTGACTTGCGACGTGACGGGCCTCACGCGCTCGTGGCGGGTACCACCGGTGCGGGCAAGAGCGAGTTGCTCCAGTCCCTTGTCGTATCACTCGCCGCATCGCATCGCCCAGAGCGCCTCGCGTTCGTGCTCATCGACTACAAGGGCGGCGCGGCGTTCACACATTGCACCGCGTTGCCCCACACCGTCGGGTTCTTCACTGACCTCGACCCACATCTCGCACGCCGCGCGCTTGTGTCGTTAGAAGCAGAGTTGCGTCATCGTGAGGAGGTTTTGCGCGAAGGCGGGGCACGTGACCTAATCGATCTTGAGGCTCGCAATCCTGCGCTTGCGCCACCCAACCTTGTCATTGTGATCGACGAGTTCGCGTTCTTGAAGCGTGAGGTCCCCGAGTTTGTGGATGGACTTGTCGACATTGCACAACGAGGTCGCAGTCTTGGTGTGCACCTAGTGCTCGCGACACAGCGACCGACCGGCGTAATCGACGACAACATCCGAGCGAACACGAACCTACGGATAGCGCTGCGCGTGGCCGACGACGAGGAGAGCACCTCAGTGATTGGTCGTCCTGACGCCGCGCGTATCCCCAAGACGTTTGCAGGCCGCGCATTTGTGCGCACCGGCCATACCGAAATTGAGCAAGTGCAGACCGCGTACATCGGTGGCCCCCACAGAGGTGCAGCGATCGGGGAGGTACGGGTCGTGCCATTCCGATTTGGGCTTGGCTCGCACGTAAGTGTGGAACGCGCCCCCGACGCGCCGGATGCAGTGACGGATCTCCAGGTTCTTGTGGCGGCCATCGCAGCGGCGGCCCGTGAGTTGAGCGTTGCCGAGTTGCGACCGCCGTGGCTTGATCCTTTGCAGACCTGTTATCCGTTAGCGTCACTTCCGGGCGCGACAGAGGGCCTAAGCGCGACACTCGGCATGGTTGATGAGCCTGCTGCACAACGGCAACGTCCCTGGACTCTCAACCTGGCTGGTGAGGGGCATCTGCTTGTATACGGCACAGCCGGGTCTGGAAAGACCACGGTCCTGCGCACTCTGGCGTGCGCGCTGACCGCGGGAAGGTCCACAAGCGATGTTCAGATTTACGCTGTCGACGCGGCTAGTCGCGCGCTGCGATCGTTAGAGGCTTTGCCACACTGTGGCGCGGTTGTTCCTGTTGACGAGATCGAGCGGGTCGAGCAACTCGCCAATTTGATCGAGTCAGCTATGACCGAGCGCCGAGAACTTCTCGGTGCCGTCGGCGCGGGCTCGCTCGCTGAGTATAGGGACCGTACCGGCGAGGCGGTTCCCTACCTCGTACTCATGCTCGACAGTTGGAGCTCGTTTCGCGCCACATTCGAAGATGTAGACCACGGCACGATGCTCGATCGGTTCCAACAGATCGTGACCGACGGTCGCGCGTTGGGCGTGCACGTTGTGATTACTTCGGAGCGGCGCAGTGGGGTGCCGAGCGCGCTCACCGGCGCTATCCCGGCGCGCCTCGTGTTACGGCTCGCCGACGACGACGAGTACGCGTGGTTGGGAGTGCCCGCGGCTAAGGGAGCGGTCCTGCCTGCCGGTCGAGCGTTTGTTGACGGCGGAGATGAGGTGCAGCTGGCCATCGTTGGTGATCAACCTTCTGGTGACGCGCAGACCGACGCCGTGATCGAACTAGGGGCGCGGCTCTCGAAGATGGACGTCGGGGAACCGGCACCGCCGGTGCGAACGCTCCCCGCGGAGGTGCTGCGCTCTGAATTGCTGCCGGCAGACGGTGCGCTCACGGCGGTCCTCGGCCTCGACGCCGGGCTGCGCCCGGCAGTGGTCGAGCTGAACGAGCCACCGCTGTTCTTGGTGGCGGGTCCCGCGGGAAGCGGCAGAAGTACCGCGCTCATCGCGGTGGCTTCTGCACTTATACCGAATGTGGAGGCTTACTTGCTGCGGCCGCGCACAAGCCCGCTCGAGCATCTCTCGGGGTGGAACGAGGTAGCGACGACGCGAGAGGCCTGTGCCGCGCTAGCCGCGCGCCTCGCCCAGATTGTGAGCGAGCGTTCGGCATCGGGCGAGGACTCGCCGCTGCTTGTGGTGATCGACGACGGCGACGAAATGGCGGAGGGAGCGGTCGCTACCGCGTTGGAGACGCTTGTGCGTGTCGGTCGCGATGTTGGCGTGATGCTCGTGATCGGCGCGCAGAACTTTGCATTGCACCGCCAGTACTCCGGTTGGCTACGCCTAGCCCGTGAATCACGTTCCGGGCTACTGCTCATGCCCGACCCCGACGTAGACGGCGAATTATTTGCAACGCGTCTACCGAGAAAGACCAGTCATGTGTTTCCACCGGGCCGGGGTTTCCTCGTGCGGAGAGGAACCGTGACCTTGGTACAAGTCGCGACTTGACGATCGGATAGTCCCACGCCTGCCGACGTGAACGTTCACGTCGGCAGTGTCGGTTGGGATCCAGCGAATTCTTGCGCCTTACCTATCACTTCGGGAACGTAGCGAACTTCAAGTTGTAAATCTTATTGCCGCCCCCGACGATTTTCCATTGCCCAGGTGCCACTTCCACAAATTGCTTGGTGGCGCCCCACTCCGCAGCCGTGCCTGTCAACGAGCCGGTGCCGTCTTGCCCACCGTTCCCCTCGCTCACGGTAATCGTCCGAGGATCAAACAAGTCGATCTTTTCGACGATCATCACGTGCCCCGGGTCCAAGTGCTCGACGAGCGCCCCAAGTGAGGGATCGTTCGATTGTGGAAACCCGTTGGACGTCGCCATGCTTCCCCCGTTACCGGAAACCGGGTTCCCGCCGTAGCCAAGTTGTTTCCATCGAAAATTTGCCCACGCTGTGCATTGGTATTGGTAGGCCATGCCTGGGCCGTAACCACCGAGCCACCTTCGTATCTCGGCGTTATTGATGTACTCGGTGGGGTTCCCGGGACTATCTGAACTTGGCGGCAACTCAATGGTCCCAATGTTGAGGTTAGGGGCTCTTGGTAGCGGCATTGGGTGAATGCCGATATCCGGCGGTATTCGAACGGGGGAAGGTGGCCGCCGACCTGGGGGCCAAGGGAGGAATATACGGTCAGGCCATGGCCAGTGTGGTCGTGGCCAACCAATAATTGGGAAAAGGATTGGCCACCATGGGAAACCCGGGAACCAGCCTCCGTTGTCGAGGCGTTCCCAATGGTCGGCCTCTCGTCGCAGGCTCGCCGCGTAGTGGTTGTAGTTGTGGCCCAGACCGTCGATCGCGAGTCGGACACTGGCGATCCGCACCGTGATGCCAATCGTCGAGAAGTTCAGTGCAGGCAAGGCACGCGAGCTCGCACGCCCGAGCGAAGCAGCAACGTCGTGAAGCTCACCGCTCGCGCCGTAGAGCTCTCGCGCAGTGGCGCGCACATCTTCGGTATCGATCGAGATGCGACCACCCGGCAGCCGAATGACGAACCAGCGGGGCAAGCGCGGAATGTTGATTGCAGGACGCAACTCGGTCATGGTCTGGCTCACATCCCCAGTGTTTTGCCGACGTCGCGCCAGGCCGGGTCACCCGGACTGGGTAGGTTTCCTGGTCCCCAGCGCTTTCCCTCCCACGGCGGCGTGACGTCGGGGCCAGGGACGAAGGCGTCGAATAACTCACGGATCTTGCGCTCGAGCCCTCCGAGAAATTTTTGTTCAGCCCTTACCTGTGCAGCCAACCGGCGCAATTGGTGTGACAGGTCGGTGAGCTCGCGGGCAAGGTTTTCCGATTGGCGATGACGGGACCGCATCTCGTCGCGAAACCGATCAGCCTTACGGCATTGCCAACGACACGCATCTGAGCGAGCCATGACCCGGTGACCAACCGAGGACACCTGACCCGCCCGGCTTGCGAGCGTGTTGGCCAGGGCCTCGATGGCCGCCGGGTCACCGAAGAGGTTCATGATTCAGTTCCGCTTCCTGGTCGTCAGGAACCTGCGCTCTGCAGCGCTTCCATCCGCCGTCTTACCTCGTTCGCCGCCTCGTTGAGGGCATTCTGGAGTGCCACCAGGTTCGGCTTGAACTGGCCATCCCACTCGGCGCGGAACCGGTCCGACGCTGGGCCGATCCACCAGGTTCCAAGCAACTGCGAATCGATCGCTTGCTTGAGGTCGTTCACCTCTGTTGCCTTTGTGGTGAACGTGCTTACCAGCACGCCCATATCTTCTATTCCGCCACCAATCTGGGGCATCTGCTTCTCCTTCTTGGTTGTCATTGTCGTGTGGTGCACGACTTTGCTTACAACGCACGAAGCGCGAGGACGTGACGCGGTTTCTTGAATCCGCGCCGCACGGGTAGTTCTGCACCCTTTACAATGGCTTCAAACGAAGGAGGCGTGAGCGTTGTCCGAGACTGATAATCCGAAGCTCGAAGAGATTCGCGACTTTCTCGATGACGAGGCTGCGGTCCTGACACGTCTCGAAAACCTGCTAGCGGAGATCGGCCGGAACGTACGCGAGCGCTCTCTCGTTGGTCTCGATCGTGCTGCAATGTGGGACCAGGTCGAGCAACGGCTCGGCTGGAGTGCCAGCGGTCATTCCCCGGAGGCTGGCGCGACCGGCAAGTAAGCGTAGAGCTCGGCCGCGATCGTTGACGCTTCTACCCGAGTGACAACGCACGTCTCGGGAACCTCCTCGAACGGGTCGTCGGCATCGAAACATAACTCGCATGCGAACTCGACAGGAATGAGCCATAGACCGTGGTCACCACCGTCTAGCCATGCCAACTCCCCGCCGGAGACCTTGTCGTCTTCTTCACGGGCGAGCAGGGAGGCTCCAGCGAATGCGATCGGATGCGCCAACGCCAGACAGAAACTAACGGCGCCATGCTCGACAACGCCGGACGCGCGTAGCACCTCCGCGCCAGCCGCAGGGTCATGGGTGCGCGCGAGTTCGGTTGCTTCGAGCAACGTTGGCCAGGCGACTGAGAACTCATCGGTCGCGTCGGTCGGACGCTCGGCAAGACCCGCGTGTATCAGCATGCGAACGAGCAACTCCTCGACCGCGAACGGAACGAGTCTCACTATCCCTTCTTCGACAGCGAATTGCTCGACCCCCACCTCGGGACGTCCGCCGAATGTGCGGCGCTCGAGGGTGTCACCCACACGACGCCACGACCGACCGACCAGCGAGGGGTCCCAGGTGGTAGCCAACAGGAGGTCGATCGGCGCGGCGATCTGATCATTGTCGCCCGAGACGACGAGGACGTGGCGCGCGAGCAGCGAACTCCGTGCCGTGAGCGCCGACTCCTTGGAGATCTCATAGGCTTGCTCTGGTCGGCCAAGCAGTCGCGCGAGGACTACCAGTTCCTCCTGAGAGAAGTCGATAAACACATCGTCGTCTGCCATGCCTAACCTACCTGTTGGAAACCGGCAACCTAGCAGAGGACGTGAGCACCTGAGATGGGTCGTTTAGGGCCGCACGCCCATTCGGATATTGGAAGTAAAAGCCAACGGCTTACCTAGTTTGATCTAGCGGGTTCACGGCTATGGCGGCAGGAGGCCGAGCATTTTCTTGCCTGCACCAGCGATGTTCCCAATAGCTTGCGTCGTTCCCCGGATAGCGCCGTCCGCTGCGTCGCCCACGAACTTGGTTGTCGTGCTCCAGGCGGCGCGAGTGTTGTTCCACGCCTCACCAGCACGCTCGCCCAGATAGAAAGCACCGTCTACCAACGCGGGGGCGTACTTCAGCCCACCGCCCACGACCATCATCAGACCACCGATTGCTTGCGCCACGCCTGGAACCGGCAGCAACATGACGGCACCGCCAATGGCCATCATTCCGGACCCAATGACGTACGCGCCATCTTGGAGGATTTCGATTTCGGCTGACCGGTCTGTCTTCTCCCGCTTCCAAATGTTGTCCCAGCCCGCGACGGCGTCAAACAAATTGAGTCCAACCCCCACGATCCCGAGGAACTTACCCAGCGCGGTGATCTTCGGCACGATGGAGCCGACCTTGCCACCTAGTCCGCCCAAGTCCTTGATGGCTTTACCGCTATCGAGCGCGTACTCGAACCCTTCGATCGCGTCACCCGCAAACGAGTAGAAGGCGCCTGCCGCTCCCCCCATAGCGAGCCCTAGGAGTTCTAGCCATTCTCCCGACAACTTCCCGTCGAGAAAACCGAGAATGCCCTCAGCGAACGGACGCCCACCCTTGGTCATGAGGTCGTATAACCGCGGATCGATCTCACCCAGTTCAGTAGCAACTGCTTCGGCGTGCAGCGATACGCCAACAGCGGCGAGTTGAGTCGCTATCCCCGCCAGCCGAGGCAGGGTCCAGCCGCCCCGGATACCCAATGCCACGAGTTGCAGGGGAGGAGGGGGGGTGCGAGCCCAAGCTCCCGTAAGAGCGAGGGCGATGCCGCCCATCTCTGCGGCATCTGCGTTTAGCCCACGGGCCATGTCGCGCAACTCTGTGGTATCGATGAAGATTCGGGTCAAGGAAGGACTTTCTCGACGGCTCGTCGACTAGTGGTCGGTTACCAAAACGCGAATAACCCGCTGGCGTGACGGTGATTGCATGCCGCCACGCCTCTATGGAATGATCACCTCTCGACCGGCGCTCTCCGTGGCACGGGAACCGAGGGCAAGAGGGGAACGCGGACATGGACACAGACAGCGGGCGCGAATATTCCGTTGAAGCGCTGTCCATTGACTTCTCCATCGAGGAGCTCGTGGTGATGGCCGAGATCCTTGAGCTCCGCGGGATTCCCGGGCTTGGGCAGGAGCCGCTGGCGTTCCTCGCGCCCGATCTGCACGAAGCCGTTCTCGCGTCCGCACGCCGTTCGCTGGTGGCCCGCAGATTCGTGCGTCCTACCGATGACGAAGGCTTCGAGATCATGCGACCGGTGGCGCAGATGGTTGCCAGCGTCGCCCGCGCCGGTATACAGATTCGCGCGGTCTTCGAAGCAGATGGTCTCGTAGAGACCCGTTGCTTTGCTGCAGAGCCGGACCTTGCTATTGAGCATTCGGTTGTGTTCGGTGCGGTACAACGCCTAACGCCTTTTAGAACCGAGCAACTCCTCGCGCGCGTTCTCGAGTTCAGTGGCATCGAGGCGCGGCCGCAGAGCGCGGTTGCCCCCCTCACGACGAGCGAACGAGCACTCACGGCATGTGTCGAGATGCTCGCCGCTGGCGACCGCGGTGCAGCGGAGTTGGTGCTCACGACCGATGGCGTGCCGGAGCCCAGCGCTGCAGCATTCGTCGCCGCCATCGAACACCGCGTCTCGTCAGCCTCGGTCTCGATCCTGCATCGTCCTAAAGCCGAGGAGATCCACGGCGGCGAACTCACCTGGATCGACTGCGGCGAACATGGGCTCTGGCTGACTCCGCCGCTGAGTGAAGTCGCGGAAACCGCCGATGGTGAAGCCCTTGAACCAGTTCTCGTTACGATTGAGCCGACGACGGCAAAGTGGATTGCCGAAGAGTTGCTCTCCTATCTGCCGGGCGCCCTGTGACGCTCACCGCATGTGCACAATGTGGGACCATACCCAGTAAGGGAACGCGGTTCTGTCGTGATTGCGGTGTCGCCGTAACGGCGGCGACCGAGACCCCGATTCCTCCGGGCCGTAACCCTCCATGGATCGTGTTTGGGCTTTTCGCTGTCGCGCTGGCTGTCGTGGGGCTCGCCGCTGTGCTCCTGGTCACGCGCTCGAGTGACTCCAGCAAGTCCGAGAAGTTTCATATCCGCAAATCGACACCGACGTCGCCGACCTCCGTCACCACAACCGTGAACGTGCCGATACTCCCAACTTTGCCGTCACCCGCTATTCCCACGACGCGCGCTTTGTCAGGGTCTTCGGCCTTCCTTTTTCCGCAGAGCGGCTGGATCACGTTGGTCGCCTCGCTCGACAAGCGCACCACATCTCTCGATCACGCGATTTCCGACGCCAACGCCAGACGTTCCCGCGGAGTGGGACTCGTCAACGTGCTCGACAGCGATCAATACTCGGATGAGAGCTTGAGGCCGGGGCTTTGGATCGAGTACTTGGGCCCCCACGCGACGAGGGCAGAGGGGGACGCGGCGTGTAACGACTTGCACCTACGCGGTCTTGCTGCGCCAGGCACCAGCGGTTGCTATACGAAGCCCAATCCACTCTTCCCTGGTTGATTCGGTAGCACCGCGGGAGCTGGCGTTGCGGCCGGTTACGTGTAGTGGGTTGTGGTGCGTGGATCGTTGGATTCGCGAATCCCAATCGTTCCGGCGAATAACGCGAACAGGCCGACGACAGCGACGCAGGAGAGCCAGCCAGCAACAGTCACTAGTCCATCAGAGAAAGAGTAAGACGACGACCCTCCATCCCGAGACCGCGAACCCGACTAGCCAGCCCAGAGCGAAGCTGCCAATGGCTACAAGCCGCACAACCCGGTCTATGACCAGGGCTGCGCTAATTACAAGAGCGATCGGTAAGAGCGTCTGGAGTAGAACCGTCGGAATCCATTCGCCCACCTGCGCACCAACGACGTAACAGGGGCCTATCGTTGATGTGGCACAGCACGCTGACCCTTCGTACCGGTACGCTAGCGCCGTTCGCAACACATCGGGCGAAAGTGGGTAGTTATGAATTGTCGAAGTTGTGGTGACGGGCTGGTAGATGGTGCGACGTACTGCGCATCGTGTGGGGCGAAGACTGAGAGCGCTGGCGTGCTGCGCATCACGCTCGACGATCTCGACGACCCGACGGATCAAGGGTCGCCAATTCTCGCGGCAGACATGTCGCCCGCGCCTGCAGGCTCGGTGATCAGGGCTCCACTGCCGGTCCAGACATTCGCTCCCGCCTACGCGCCAATGTCACCGACGCGACCATCGAACTCAGCAGGGTTAGTCGGGGCAATCATTGGAGCAGTAGGCGCGCTAGTCGTGATCATCGGATCACTTATAACCTGGGACCCGAACAAGGAATCCGGCGACCGATTTGTTAACGCCTTCGACCTTCCCATCGGCTTCCTTATCGATTGGAAATCCGACTACGGCAACGATCAGGACATCGGCTTGCTTCTAGTCACTCTCGCTGTTTTTGGGTTGGCAACCACATTCATTCCGAAGGTTGGACTAATCCGTAACTGCTGCGGGGGAGCGGTGCTCATAATTGCCATCCTGTACTTGGTGCAGATGGCCTCGTTTGCCGACGCATTCGACGCATTCGGTCCCGTGAACCTTACCGACCTGCTCGGACCAGGCTTCTATGTGTCGGCTGCAGGTGGGCTCATGATGGCGGCTGGACCTCCACGCTGGCGGTGATTCGTGCATGCTCTGTTCTTTTGACAGAATTAACTAGGAGGCCTACCGTTGCCTGCCCGTCATTAGGAAACTAGCTGCAGGTAAATGCGAAAAATCAGGGGAGTGGTTAGGTGGTAGGTGGTAAGTGCCCGTTCTGTCTTTGGCCTATTGCCGAAGGCGAGTTGGCGGTCACATGCGTGCATTGCAATGTTAAATACCATGATGAGTGTTACGCAGCGAATGGAGCGTGCACGACCTTCGGTTGCCCCGGGTGGGCACAACGCCCGCTAGGGGGCGCGTCGTTGGAGGAAACTCCGGTGGCAGCCCTCGCGGTGCCGACTGGGCGCATAGAGATCTTGTTTGATGATGAACGGCAGCCCGATCCCGAACCGTCAGCCGCCTCACCTTCGGCATCAGAAGTTTTTTGTGGCCAGTGCGGCACACCCACTGCGACCGAAGACGATTTCTGCACCGGCTGCGGTCACCCGAATGGTGTGCCAAGGTGAATCCGAGACTCCGGCGGCTTATCGCTGATGCAGAGATGATGCGTACCGAGTTTGCCGGGCACCCGTATATCGTGGTTGAACCGCTGGGCTACGACCCTCCAGAGCAGTACCGAGTGACATACCGACTCGACAGCGTGCTCATCGACGCACACACCGGACAACCCATCGTGTCGCCGGAGCACCAGGCGCTAATCACACTAACTACCGCCTATCCGCGCGAGAAGCCCTACGCCGTTATGCAGACTCCGGTTTTCCACCCCAACTTCGGGCCCAACGCGGGCGACGAAATATGTATCGGTGACTTCTGGACCCCGGCACAAACCCTCGCCGACATCATCGTGAAGATCGGGGCGATGCTCCAATTCCAAATGTACAACGTGCGTTCTCCACTAAACGCGGTTGCGGCTCGTTGGGTCGCCCAGAACGAGTCGGTATTCCCCATAGGAAATATCGAACTGTTTCAGGCAGAACCCGAGATATCGCTCGGCGCACAAAGCACCCAGGACTGAGTGACCCACCATGGCTGAAAATACTGACAAGATTGTCATCACCGCCGACGACCTCGCTGGCCCCGACCCAACTCCGCCACCGCCGTTAGCAACCCCACCGCAGGGATACGCGGCATCGTCACCGCTCCCCGCGTTGTCACAGATGCAACCCACGGCCGCGTACACGGGTGGTTCGCCCACAGGTTCGTCGGCCCTCGCGAAGTTTGGTGCCAACGCGCTGATCATCGGTTTGATCGGAGGTGCAATAGGCGGGTTCCTCGGCACTCTGTTGGGTGAGTTGGTCTATATCTTCGAACCGGAGTGGACCTTCTCAAACCTACCGTCCGGAATGGAGCTAGCACTATGGTCGGGGGTATGGGTGATGGTCGTCGGGTCCGTTATCGGTTTCGCTCTCACCAGCCTCGACGGCTTTACGAGTGGATCACCCCAGAAAGGTCTTATCGACGGGTTGAAGGGAGCGGGTGCCGGGGCAGCGGCAGGCTTCATCGGCGGGTTCGTCGCCCAGATAATCTTTTCGGAATTGCTCTCCGACAACATGGATGTAGACAAGGGTGAGCTCTATTTGGCCCGGATATTGGCCTGGGGCATTTTTGGGCTCCTTCTCGGGCTCGGGATTGGAGCCCCGTTTGGTTCCAAGCGAATGGTCTATGGGCTTCTCGGGGGTCTTGCCGGCGGTGCGGCTGGAGGACTCGTTTTCGAGTTAGTCGGACAGACCTTTTCGTCCAATGGCTCGGGTATCGTGCTGCGGCTCATAGGGCTCACCATCACAGGGCTTGGCATCGGCGGTGCGATTGGGCTTGTGGAAAGGGCGTTCAAGGACTCTTGGCTCGCGGTTGTTGGCGGGCCAATGACCGGCAAGGAGATAATTCTCTACAAGCCGGTCACGCTTGTTGGTTCCGACTACCGGTGCGATCTTGTGTTGGTGAAGGATCCGGGTGTCGCGCTTCAGCACATGTCGATCAACCGCGAACCATCGGGTGCTGTCAGTCTTTACGCGGCTCCCGGAGCAACTGTGCTCGTAAACGGCGCGCCAGTGCAGAGCCACCGGCTACGACCAGGCGACCAAATCGGTATCGGCTCTTCGACGTTAACTTTCCAACAGCGTGAATCCACACAGAGCCCTAGTTACCCGGGCGCCCCATCCCCATACTGAACCGCACCTAAGGAGCATCCGACGTGGCCAGCATTGACATCACCGTGATAGACGTTACGGGTAGCCGGGAACAGGTGGCGAGCCTGCCCGATGACGCACCGGTACGACGCGTAATCGCGAAACTCGTGGAACTCATGGGCTTGCCCATGAACGGCCCCGACGGAGCGCCGCTGTCTTACCGGTTCCACCACAAGCGCTCCGGCAGACAGCTTGGTGACAGCGAAACGCTCGCCTCGGCGGGAGTCGTCGAGGGAGATGTGCTGCGGCTGCAGCCCGAGATTGTCGCAGGGTGACGTGACTATCGCCGTCGAACTCGGTGAGAAACGATACGACCGTCAGGAGCGCATCGGTTGGTGGGACCAGGAACGGCTAGCGCAGTCGCGCGTACTGGTGATCGGCGCGGGCGCGCTAGGCAACGAGATCGTGAAGAACCTCGTATTGGTTGGGGTTGGGTCGATAGTGGTCGTTGACTTCGATACGGTCGAGCTATCGAACCTAGCGCGCTGTGTCTTTTTTCGTGAGGAAGACGAAGGGCGACCGAAGGCGTCCACGCTTGCCGAGCGCGCTAGCGCGTTGAACCCGAACGTGAAGGTGCACGGAATCGATGGCGACGCGCGAGCGTTTGGTGCTGGGATCGCACTCCGAGCAGATGTGATGGTGGGAGCGCTAGACAGCCGTGAGGCGCGCTTATTTACGAACCGGCTCGCGTGGCGAGCAGGTCGCCCGTGGGTAGACGGTGCGATAGAAGCGCTTATGGGCATCGCGCGTGTATTCAGTCCCCCCGATTCTTGTTACGAGTGCACACTCACCGACGCCGACTTCGAGATCCTGGCGCACCGTCAGTCGTGCAGACTCCTCTCGCGCGAAGACCTGCTCGACGGCAAGGTCCCGACAACCGCGACGACATCGTCAATCGTCGCAGGCCTTGAGGCACAAGAAGTGGTGAAGCTGTTGCATCACGATGTCGACGGGGTTAAATCACTTGATGGCGCGATGGTGTTCGATGGCGCGAACAATGACGCGTACCCATTGCGATACCCGTTCGATGATGATTGCATTGCGCACCACACCTATACAGATCCCGTTGAGTGGGAGCCCGCGCTAAACGCGACGTTCGCGGATGTGACTGCGGCGGTGGGTTGGGATGACGCGATAGTCGAGCTCGGCGATGATCACGTGGTGCGGTGGACCTGCCCGGGATGCGAGACCGTGACCCCGGCTGGCACTCCAGTTGCGCTCGTGCGGTTTGGCGATGCCGAGTGCCCGAAGTGCGCGGAGGTGCGACAGCCCGAGGCGATCTCGTCGATCGGTGTACCGAGTGATGACGCAGCGCTAACCCTCATCGACCTAGGCGTGCGACCCGACGAAGTTCTTGCCGTTCGCCGAGGGCTCGATTACCGCTATGTGTGGGTTAAGTCGCCAGCACCCGAACTTCCAGAGGAGTGGTGGTGAGCGAACCCGAGATCGAGCTCCACACCAAGGTCGATACTCCCGACAGCCAGGGCTTGTCGGCGGTTCGCGAGTTGATCGTGCACCAGAGTGTGCTGGACGCGATGGCAGAACACGTCTCGACTGACACCACGGTCGAGCACGGCGGCGTGATGCTTGGCGGTGTCGATGCCAAGACCGGAGCGGTCACGATTACGGGATCAATAGCCGCGATCGGGGCGGTGTCAAGCGTGGCATCATTGACGTTCACGCACGAGACGTGGGACCAAATCTCCGAGGTCCAGGAGCGCAGCTTCCCCGGCACCAAGATGGTCGGCTGGTACCACAGCCATCCACATTTCGGGATCTTCCTCTCGGATCACGACTTGTTTATCCACCGTAACTTTTTCAAAGAGTTATGGCAGGTCGCGTACGTGATCGACCCACTGCTTCGCCAGGAAGGCTTCTTCGTTTGGGAGAATGGCGACGTTGCGCGCCTCCAACGCTGGCAAGTAGTCAGCGACGGCGGGACACCACAAGGACACCTTGGCGTGCAAGAGCCCGCCCGCGGGATGGTTCCACCACCGCCACCACCACCGGCGAAGAAGCGGTCTGTCCGAATTATCTCGAGCATCGTCGCGATCGCACTGCTCGCGTTTTTAGCTGGCAGCGGGGTGGGCTTGATGGTCGGTGGTTCGAAGTCGGAAAGGGCCGCGCCTACACAGAAGCCGATCGCGCTCCCTCGCGTGGCTAACGTCGCTCAACTCGTCGCGGACGGAAAGGTCCAGTTGGGTATCGCTGCCACGCAGATCGCTTCGTCGGGCTCGCAAGTCTGGTTCTGCACGGAGCAGCCTAGATGCGTGGGGGAGCCGCCAGACAAAAAATCATTGGATGTCCCCGAGAAAGCCGAGGCGATTAAGGCGATTGCGGTGAGTTCAGGAGACGATGCCGATGTTGACGATGTTGCCTGGGTAATCGCTCCCAATAATGATGAATCGGGAAAATCATTTGTTTACCGAGGCGATACGAAAATCGATCTTGATTACTCCCCCGACCCGCAGCTAATCGTCGTGAGCGCCGACGGCAATGTTGCCTGGGCCAAGACTGGATCGAAGACCATCACAAAGTTGGAAATCCCGGGGAACAGCAAGAATCTCCGGAAACCTAGCGTTGTTAATTTCGATACCAGTGGGCTTAGTCCTAGTCTAGAGATCTCGCAACTCGCCGCGTGGGGCACGACGCTCGTTGTTCTTGGTAAAGACGGAAATATGTATGTTGAAGAAAGCGGAATACTCAGCGAGGATGTAAAGAGTGTTGTTGAGATCGCCGCATACAGAGAACACCTCTGGTACCTGACCGCGGACAGCACGCGCCGCAAAGTTCATCACCGCACGCTCAATGATAAAGAAGCCACCCATTGGAAGATGCAAGTCGGTAAGAATGCTCACATTGCGGCGGCACCCGGTTACGTATGGGTTACCGAAAACCTCGACGGATGGCTTGTTCGCCTTTCAGCCGATGGCGGGACCCTAGTTACTGACCACCGCGGTCCAACGGATAACGAAGCCCTAGCCGCGACCGCAGACTCTCTATGGGCGCTCACCAAACAGGTCGGCGCCAATGGAAATAGTTTGGCCATGAGGTATCAAATTGGCCGACCCCCCACCTTCGAAGGGGCATCACCACCCGCAAGCACTTCGACGAGCACGCGCGTGCCGACGGCCACGAGCAGGGAAACTCGAGTAGGGAAACCGGGCGGGCGATAGATATTGGCAGGTGCAGTCTGTGGGCATGAGAACCCGGTGGGGTCGGGGTTCTGCTCGACGTGTGGCGGTCCCCTCAACATACCTGGCCCGACGAAAGTGTCAGGTACAGGCAAGGTCACGGTCGCGCTTCCCGGGTTGAACCTGCCGCCGGTCGCTCCGGCGACTCCGGGAAGTCACCCGAAGAACCCACGGCCACGGAGGAAGCGTGTTGCTGTCACCGCGACCATCATCGGTCTAGTCGTCGCACTCGCTGCGAGCACGTTCGCGGTAGTCACGTTAATTACCCGCGACGAAGCCACCGCTGAGGTGTACCTCGAAGCCGTCGCGAAACGCGGATCTGATCCATTCACCCCGAGCGTCACCAACGACACCGGCGAACTCACCAACTCCTACGAAGCGACTGGCTCCACCGGCGACAACGTCGTGCTCACCGTTACCGGCGATGAACCGGGTCTCTACGGCGGCACCCGTGACGAACAAAGCTGCGACCCCACCAAACTCGTCGAGTTCCTTGAGGCTCAACCCTCCAAAGCCGCCGCGTGGGCCGATGTTCTCGGCATAAAACGCGTCATGATCGCCGACTACATCAAGAACCTCACTCCCGTCGTCCTGCGCGCGGACACCCGAGTCACCAACCACGGTTACGCCAACGGTAAATCCACGCCTCGTCAGGCAGTCCTCCAAGCTGGCTCCGCAGTCCTCGTCGACACCACCGGCGTCCCCCGCGTCCGCTGCTCCTGTGGCAACCCACTCACCGAACCCGAACCCGTCGCCCCTGCATACACCGGCAACCGCTGGCCTACCTTCAACGAACAACGGGTCGTCGCCATCACCTCTGGACAGAACACCGAAACGTTCATCCTTACCGACATCACCACCGGAGATGAATACGACCAGCCGACCGGCGACGTCACCATCCCAACTGTCGAACTGATCGATTGCAGCGTTGGCTGCACCATCACAGGAGAGATCAATTTCAAGCATCCAACTTGGGGTCTGAGCACACTCGTCACGATGAAGTCGGGAGGCGACTTTCCATTCGGACGCATCCGAATGGTCGTTGTTGACGAGAACCAGCAGGTGCAGTGGTCGCGCGACTGGACCGGCTATGAGCTACTCGCCCCGGCACCCGTTCCAACCGACATAACCGGCCACCTCTTCGTAAACTTCAATCCCGGGCGCTACAACGGAGTCATCATCCTTGATCCGGTGCCCGGAGGGTTCCGGGACTTCGAGAGTCTGCCTACAGATGGCGGCAACGGCTACAACACGCGTTTCTATGACGCCGAGGCAACGGATCTCGACGCCGACGGGCAGTACGAGATTGACGTGGGTTTGCACGACTGCAATACGCCGCCTTGTACACCAATGCACACGATTTTCCGCTGGAATGGACGCGACTACGTATGAGTTCCCCCGGGTCCCTGAAGACCAATCCGTCGGTCAGTCCCTGTGAAGCTCACCCAAACTACGGCACGCTATGATGGCGCCCTCGCTGTGACGGCTATGGGCATCACCGGTCGACGCCCCGGCGTGGAGGGAGGGAACTAATGGCACCTT
>SHUZ01000018.1 GCA_009694415.1 Acidimicrobiia bacterium | reverse complement strand
CACCGACCGGCGCCAGCCATAAGTCGCCTACAGCGACGGACCAGGCAAGCAGGAACAACAAGAAAAGCGAGACGACGGGCAAGTATGGGTTCCAGGGGTCGCTCACTACTGCAGGGCCTAACGCTCGAATCAACAGCCCGAGGGGCACCAGAACGGCGGCAGCTACAACGAGCCCTCCTCTACGGAACGCCACGAGTCCGCACCCAACAACAGCGATAGCGTTAATGAGCGCTGCACCGACATGAAGCCCGATTGAACTTGAACCGAACATCTTGTAGGGAACGAACAGCAGGTAATAGAGAAGTGGACCTGGGTGGTTCCATCCAAAACGCGAGTGCGGCCCCATTGTTATGAGGTGATCGCTGACGTCGCCGGTGCGCAGTTCTAAGAGTGCCCAATCCAAAAACGGGAAGTAATCGTCACCGACTGCGACCAGTAGATGTATCGCCGAGATCACGAGTGGGATCACAATCGCTGCGATCATCGCGACGCACCACCATCGGTCGCCGGGAATTCGCATCCTGTCGTCGGCATCGCGGTGTAGCGCCTTCACGCTTCGAATCCTACCTAGGCAATGCGTGGTGCGACCTGCGTCGCGAATAGTTCAAGGCTCTCCCACGCGAGGTCGGATGGCAATCCACCCGCCAACGGGTTGAAGGTCATCGCACCAGTTGCTGAGATGGTGCCCGCGGCTGCTACCACATCGTCCGGCGTGCCAACCACGATCTGTGGACTTGCTTTGAGGTCATCGATCGACTCCGCTTGCACCATTGGCGTCGAAACCTGTCCACCGGTTTGATAACTCGCGTATGTCTGTGCCTCATAGAGGAGGTAGTCACCGATCTGCGCCCAAGTACGTTCGGGATCGGTCGTGACGTGCACAAAAGTAGGGCCAGATGGCACCATCACGAAACCTCCATCGAACCCGACCTTCGCCGCTTCATCGGCATACCACTCCGATAATCGTGGGTCGCCATTCATTGGCATCATTGGCAACCGCAACCGCGCCGCGCGCCGCGCAGCCGCCTCAACGCCGCCACCAATCAGCAGTGTCGGATGGGGTTGTGACAGTGGCTTCGGCGTGACGCGGATCGTACGCCCTCGCCACTCAAACGGTTCTCCCGTCCACGCCGACAACATGACTTGTACGTATTCTTCGAGCAAGCGTCCGCGTGCGGCTAAATCGACGCCAGCCATGTCGAACTCATCAGGCCTGTAACCCGCTCCGACAACCGTCCAAACGCGCCCACCGCTAGCTAGGTCGAGCACCGCGAGTTGTTCCGCGAGCCGTACGGGATCATGTAATGGCACTACAAGCGCGGAGAGCAGGATAGGGATGC
The DNA here is from genome assembly GCA_009694415.1 of Acidimicrobiia bacterium. Taxonomy (GTDB): domain Bacteria; phylum Actinomycetota; class Acidimicrobiia; order IMCC26256; family JAENVU01; genus SHUZ01. Next base: position 25,945 of record SHUZ01000018.1, on the reverse strand, counting down.
GCGATGTGGCACCCGCAACAACCGCTGCAACCGTGATCGGCGCGGGCATCCAGCCGTCTTCTAGACCGTGATGCTCTGACACCACCGCGAAATCCCAACCCTGAGCGTCCGCCCAGCGAAACATCTCGATGGCGTTCGAATAAATCTCCACTGGTGTTGCCGGCCCGAACCCGGGTGCACGAAAGTCGTGACGCATAGCTAGCAATGGCATCGTCAGTCTTCCTTTCGATGCAGAAGCGGTCCGACCTCGTCGCCAAACATCGTCATCTGATCACACAGTTCATCTATCGAGCGTGAGGCGAAACGGAGTTGTAAATGCGACACACCCATCGCGCCATATTCGTTGAGTGACATAGCAATTGATGCAGGGGTACCAGTGAGCGCGTACTTGGGCACCGACCACGACGGGTCGCCGATGTACACGTGTTCCGTGATGACGCCGATATCAATGGGTTGGCCGGGGCGCACCTCGTCTCGGTGAGCAAGCAGATATGCGATCGACTCTGGCATCAACTTTCTCGGCGTGCCCTGAGGGATCCACCCGTCAGCGCGTTCTGCGACTCGTCGGAGCGCTGGCTTTGAGGAACCGCCGACCCAAATCGGTGGACGAGGGCGGCGTGCCGGGCGTGGACGCAACCCGACGTCACCTACGAACTCGTCCGTCCATGCAGCGATGATCTCGTCCAACGCGGAATTTGTTATTGAGCCTCTATCGGCGAACGACACCCCCAACGCATCGAACTCTCCCTCGACATGGCCAACGCCAACTCCCAGGATCACTCGACCGCCTGAAAGATGATCGAGTGTCGCGAAAGCCTTGGCAGTATCCAATGGGTGGCGGTACGCAGCTACATACACGTTCGTCATCAACGCGGTTCTCGTCGTTTGCCCTGCTAGCCAACCAAGTGTTGCAACAGGATTGAACCATGTAGTTGACATCGCTTCGGCACGATCGCGCGGAATGGCTACATGATCGCAAACCGCGATGTAAAAGAAATTCGCCGCGTCTGCCGTCTGCGCCGCGCGCAACAAGTCAGCTGGGCCGGCTTCACGCTCCCAGGGCATCGAGGTGAGTTTGCTCAACGCCTGTACCGGAAGTTGAATGCCATAGACGAGCGCTCCAGCCGGAACCACCGAAACCGATTCGTTCATCACGCACCGCCGCTGATCGAAGGGAGCTGCCTCTCGCGTTGTTTCGTTGTCGAGTGCACTGGATCTAAGTCGAAAGAAGGGAGCACATCGCGACCAAATGTTTCGATGGATTCAATCGCAACGTTCACGTCGAGCGTGTTATTCAACACACCGAAGATCACTTGGTTGGCACCTGCGTTTTCCCACAATTCGATCGACCGAGCGACGTCTTCTGGCGCGCCGACGCTGCGAAGACCGGCGTCGATCGAAGCGTATAAGTCGCCTTTGCTTGGCTCCGAAACAACAAAACTGGAACGCTCGATTCCTTCCGGCAATGGAATCGAGTCGAGCCATCTGACGACGAGTGTTTGGTAATACGAAGCACCGATGTGCGCGAATATCTCCACCGCACGATCACGGTCTTCGAGGCACAGCAACATGCTCACACATGCGACGTTGTCGTTGATGTACCCCCCGATGGGTTCATCGCACTCGGCTACCGCTTCTTTGTAGGTCGCGATAAGTGGAGCTAGATCTGATGCGCCACCCATCGTGAAACACAAGGCGCCCATCCCGAGGCGCCCTGCACGCTCGAACGTGGCGGGGCTACCGCATGCGAGCCACAGCGGAGGGTGCGGGTTCGTCCAACAGCGCGGCAAAACCGTCCGCGGCGGCATCGAGAAACCTTTTCCATCGAAAGAGTAAGGCGCCTCTTGCAGTATCCGCAGCACCTCCGGAAGGGCTTCATCGAAGAGCGCCCGCGTCGTTTCCGCGTCTGGGATCTGGAATCCCTCGTACTCGGTGCTCGATGAGCCGCGCCCGACGCCAAACTCGAAGCGCCCTTCGCTTAGGTGATCCAGCATCGCAACGCGTTCCGCGACGCGGGCAGGATGATTCACTGGCGGGGTGAGATTGAAGATACCGGAACCGATATGGATCCGCTCGGTGCGCGCAGCGACATAACCCATAAGTACTTCGCTAGCGGAGATGTGCGAATACTCATCCAAGAAGTGATGTTCCGTGAACCAGGAATACTTGAATCCTGCACGATCGGCGGCGACAGCGACCGATACCTCATCCAGCAAGCGCGCATGCTCGGCTTCCCTTTGTGCGCCGACTCCTGGTCGCGAAGGCACATGCCCAGAGTGAAAGATCCCGAACTCCATCAGAAAGTTGTCAACCTGGCCAAACGACAGACTGCAACTCCGAGTACGCGTGCAATCCGAACGAACCACCATCGCGCCCCACACCGCTCTGCTTGGTCCCCCCGAACGGTGTCTCCTGATTGCGCTGAACGGTATTCAGGCCGATATTTCCAGCTCTCATTTTTCGACTGATCGCCATTGCCCGTCCGGAGTCCCTCGAAAACACGTAGTCGTATAGGCCGAACTCGGTTCCGTTAACCAACGCGATTCCTTCGTCGTCGTCGTCGAATGGCAACACGACAATGACGGGACCGAAAATCTCTTCTTGCACGACGCGCATGTCGCCAGAACATCCTGCGATGAGGGTCGGGGCTACATACCAGCCGCGTTCCATGTGAGAAGGACGTTCGCCACCGATGATGACCTCGCCACCCTCTGTTCGTCCGATACCGATGTAGCCCTCAATGCGATCGCGATGAGTTTGCGTGATTACAGGACCGACGACGGTGTCGCGCTCTAGTGGATCCCCCACCTTGAGCTTCGGCGCCATCTTCGCTAAACCGGCAACGACCTCGTCATAAATAGATCTATGCACAATTGCCCGCGTTGGAGCCGTACAAATTTGACCGGCATGAAACGTCCAGACGGACCCAATCATGCTCACGGCATTTTTCACATCGGCATCGTCGAGAACGAGTGCTGCGCCTTTCCCACCGAGCTCAAGCAACTGGCGTTTCATCGTGCGCCCAGCAACCTCGCCGATGCGTGCGCCCACGCCCGAGGACCCGGTGAAACTCACCATGTCGACGTCTGGCGATTCGATGAGCGCCTCTCCCGTAGCAGGAGTGGAACCGGTCACAACGTTGACCACTCCGCGAGGAAACCCGACATCATCAAGAAGCTTGACCAGTTCAATTACGGCTAGAGGGTCTTGGCCTGCAGGACGCACAACGACGGTATTACCCATTGCCAATGCCGGTGCGATCTTGCCAACCATGTTCACAATTGGAAAGTTGTACGAGGTGATGCACGCCACTACTCCGACCGGTTGCCGGCGCGCTAGAGCACCGATGACTCCGCCTGGAGCCAAAGGTGTTGACGCCATCTCCTGCGGCGGCAACGGAATCACGGTTGGTTCGAACGCCCCACGCGCGTAGCGCTGGAATCGGACTGCGGCCTGGGGCACCTGTATTGCTTTACCCACTGTGGCCGTACAACCGGTTTCTGCGATAACTAGCGGAACGAATTCATCGCGGCGAGCGAGCAGTGCTTTGCCTGCAGCGTCGAGCAGGTTCGACCTTTCCTCTTGCGACGTCGCCGACCACGATGCGAATGCTTCGCTGGCGGCGCGCGCAGCGTCTAATGCCTGTTGCGGTGATGCCTCTGGGGCCTGCCCGACCTCTGATTCAGTGGCGGGGTTCACCACCGGATACGCACCGTCAGCACCTTCTACCCATTCTCCACCGATCAACAGCCGGTAGGAATCATCACCACCCAATGTTTGGGTCACCAACCGCTCCCGGATGTCCTCGTCACTTATCGAGGTCCAAGCGCAACATCCGAATGGCGTTAGAACGAACAATCTTGACGATCGTCTCGTCGTCGAGACCATCCATGATGCGCATCGCAACTTCGAGCGAATCTGGCCATGTCGAATCCGAATGTGGGTAGTCGGTTTCGAACGTGACTGTGTCGACTCCGATGGCATCGAGATTCTTCAGGCCGACGGGATCATCGAAGAAGCAACCGTAAACGTGCTCTCGGTAGTACTCGGATGGCGGCCGCTTGACTTTGTCTGCCACGCCGCCCCACGCGCTGTTGTCTTCCCAGACCTTGTCCGCGCGCTCCAAAATGTACGGGATCCATCCGATCTGGCCCTCTGAGTACGCCACCTCAAGTCGCGGGAACCGTTCGAATAGCCCTGACATCAAAAAATCGGTGAGCGACATCGCCGCATTCATCGATGTGAGTGTCGACCCGACGGCCGCCGGTGCGTCGGCCGAAGTCGAAGGCATCTTGGAACTTGACCCTATGTGCATGCTGACCACTGTTTCCGTTTCGGCGCATGCGTTAAAGAACGGATCCCAGTAGCCGTCAGCATCGTGGATTGACGGCAGACCAAGAAAGGGCGGTATCTCGGTAAAGCAAACGGCGTGCGCACCGCGGGCGGCGTTTCGGCGCACTTCTTCGGCCGCCATATTGACGTCCCAAAGTTGAACGATGGGAAGCGGTACGAGGCGGCCGTTGGTACCCGCACAAAACTCATCGAACATCCAGTCGTTGTATGCCTTGACGCATAGGTCCGCGAGCACCTTGTCTTGGCGTTCGAGAAATGTTTGACCGCAGAACCGCGGAAAGGTTGGAAACGACAACGACGCTTCCGTGTGATTGACATCCATGTCGGCAAGGCGTGCCTTCTGGTCCCAACATCCTTTGCGCATGTCGTCCATCGTGATAGGTGAGATCGTCACATTCTCCCGGGGAATCCCTGCAGCAGCCATGACCCTGGTGAGTGGGTACCTAAGGTCTTCAACGTGCCACCAGTCGCACCAAGTTCCTTCCTCGCCAGCATTCGCTTCGCGATACGAGAACACTCCACCTACGTATGACATCTCGGCGACTTTGTTGCGCACCATTCGCGGCCCAACATCCGCGTACTTAACCGGAAGGCGATCGCTCCATACCGTGGGCGGTTCAATCACATGGTCATCGACAGAAATGATCTTCGGAAACGTGGTCGTATCGAACATTCCGCCAGGTTATATCTGCTGGCTTGTCCATACACAGTCGGCATTTGCCATTGCCATTAATCCAACCATGCCGCGAGAACCGCCAAGGTCGTGGTGACCGTCGCGACCAGGCTCAAAGTGTTCTCAATCACCGCCGTTGCATATTCAGCAGGAACACCGGCCACAGCATCTATTGGCATTACGAACTGATATCCGCGGTTCACGGCATCGAACGCAAAATTCATCATGCCGATGTTCACCGACACACCAACCCCGACAATGGTCGTCACCCCTAGGTTACGAAGCATCGAGTCCAGCTGAGTGCCGGTCATCGGCCCAAGACCGTGATGGCGCGGCAGCACGACATCGCCCGGGTCTACTCCGATATCCGATGGAACCTTGGTGGCATCGGAACCAGGGGCGAGCTGCACTGGCGCCTTACGTACGCCCACAAATAGCCGCGCATTATTATTCGCTCCCACGCCGTCCGCTCGCGTTTCGGCCGTGCAGTGAAACACAGGGATGCCGATCGAACGGGCAGCGGCTGCGAGTTGAGCGCAGTGTTCGATCAGCCCGACATCGGCCGCGGCCGCGGCGAGCGCTGGCAATGCGGAAGGGTCGCCGACGACTCCGTTTTGCACCTCCTGCAAAACGAGAGCGGTGTGCCCTGGTGCGACAAGTGATTTCAGATCGATTGCCATGCGATCTCCGGTGGGCTCGAACGGTCATTGCGATGAGGGCGACTATGGCTTCGGCTCGTTACTTCGAGTTGAGAGTCTCGCGCGGCCTGGCATTGAGTTGGTCGGCCATGCGGCCGCAAAAGTTTTTCAATTAAATCTTGATTATAACTTGATATGGCGAACGTATGTTCGTACAATGAGTCTTATTAGACGTTGGGAGTGTTGTGGTGCGTAGCGAGTTGGGCGGTGAGTTGGGCGGTGAGTTGGGCAGGGTGATCGGTCTAGCGCTTGATCAGGTTCGGCAAACCGTAGCGGCCTTTGATCCCTTGCTCATTGATGGCACTGGTGCGTGGGCGGTCTCGGGAGAACATCGCATTGCCGAATCATGGCTGGCAACAGTTACTGGCACATCGTTTGATAATGCAACATCCACCGTCACAACAGCACACCAGCGGCTAGACCACCGCCGTGACGCACTGCAAACTTCCGTGCCAACCCTTCACCACCGAGCGATCGGTCTCCTACTCCTCGACAAACTGCAAATCGACGCCGTCGAGAAGCACTTCTTTTACAACCTTGCCCGTCGCGTTACGCGGTAACGACACTGCGGAGATTTCAATTATCGCGGGAACTTTGAAATAAGCGAGGGCTTCGGCACAGAATGCAACAAGTTCTGTCGAATCCAGTTCTACGCCTTGCCTGGCGACCACAACCGCCTTCACGATCTGCCCTAGGTCTTCATCGGGCACACCGATCACCGCAACTTCGGCCACACCAGGGTGTTCTTCGAGCCGATTCTCAATCTCGATCGGGTAAACGTTCTCACCGCCGCGCAGGATTAGATCGCGCCGTCTCGACGCAAGATAGAGGCGCCCGGCATCCATCCGCCCCACATCACCTGTGCGCAGCCACCTATCGGCCACTATCACCTCAGCGGTCGCTTCGGGGCGGCGCCAATAACCCGGCATAACCATCGGTCCACGCAGGTAGATCTCGCCTTCGTCCCCTGAAGCGACAACGTTCCCATATTCGTCGCGAATTTCGAGTTGCACCGTGGGCAAAGGCCGACCAACGGACTCAGGAAACTCGGCAAGTTCGGCTCCGCTATTTACCGATGCCAGCGCCGCGCACTCTGTCTGTCCATACCCGACGCCCATAGATCCGCGCAGGTTAGGAATGGCCTCTTTCGCCCGCCGTTGCAACGCAGGAGAGAAGGCGGCCCCTCCCCCGCCGCCGTTACGAATCGACGAGAGGTCGTAACGCTTGAGATCGGGATGGGAGACAACGCGATGCAACATCGTCGGTGTGTACGACCACCCAGTGATGCATTCGGCCTCGATGATTTTCATAACAACGACGGGATCGAAGCGGCCGAGTGTCCAAACGGATCGCAAACCCGAAATCATGAATGCGATCGCCCCCATGTGAAGGCCGGATACGTGGAACAGCGGGTAGGTGACAAGTTGACACGGAGTCACGGGTGCAGCGTCCGGAGGAGGAGGGTTCAACATCATCATGCGAGCTCCGTGGAAAAAGGAGATCCCGACCGCTGCAATTACATTGCGATGTGTATTGACCGCACCCTTCGGTCGCCCCGTGGTCCCGCTGGTGTAGAGAATCAACGCAGGATCATCCTCAGAAATAACCACGTCAGGGAGTTCGGCTTCGAGGTCGTAGTTCCAGAGTTGTTCGAAGTCGTCCTCAATCACAACGGTGGGCACTCCCGTACTTGCGCCTTCAAGGCGGTCGATTCGCTTTCGATCCGCAATCAACACCTTGGCATCAGCATCTTCGAGGCCGACGCGGATTTCCGGACCAACCCACCATCCGTTTAGCCCGACAGCGATAGCGCCAAGACTCACGGCCGCCCAGAAGGTGACGATCCATTCAGGGCAGTTAGCTGCCAAGATCGCCACGCGATCGCCGGGACCGACGCCGTACTGCTCCTTCAAGCAAAGTGCCACCGACGCGACAACACGTTCATGCTCGGCAAAAGTCAAAACGCGACGGGTATCCGCATCGACGAAGACCAAATACTCTCGATCTCCGAACCCTCGCGCAGCGATCAATCCGTCGCGCAGCGATCCATACCGGTTCGCGAATACGGGCATCGTCGTCCCAAGGACCTCGGCGTCTTCCAACGCGAACATCCCGCCGGGGGCGAGAAGGTCAGCTTCAATCTGGCTAAGAGCGTCTGGGATCTCTGGCATGACTCTCTCTTTCCGATCGCGATGACAAAGGTATAACCACTTTGGCGCATCGCTCAAGTCATTGGGGGAAAGTGCCGATGTACTTGGATGGCCCGCAGTCGGATACCTAGCAACTTTCTCCTGACTAGCGGTTTGCTACTCCTCGCCGCAGGGACCCTCGTCTGGCTGGCCTGTCACCTCCTACTCAACACCGAACGAATCGTCGCGTCCTCTAACGAAATCATCGCCGTGCAGCCTGTACGCGATGTGTTTGCAGGACGTCTAGCTGAGACGCTGGAGCCTCGCACCGACCAGACGCCATTCGAGGAGTTGGTCGCGGCGCGGAAGCTCGCCGACGAAGCGGTGCAGACTCCGCAATTCGCGCTTGCATTCCATGGTGCGCTGCGCAAGATACATGCCCAAGTTTTCCATGGAGACAACTCCCCAATCATTCTCGATGAGGCGTTAGTAACGCAATCCGTCATAGCTGCAGGAGGAACTCCCTCAACTCGGGTTTTAGTGACAGTTGACAAAAGCGTGTTGCCCGACGCCTCGCGCTCGGCGAACTCAGCTAGAGGCGCCATACCACTGCTGCTCTTCGCTGGCCTCGGGCTAGTCACTGCAGCGTTCCTTAGTAGCAAACGTCGTGCGCTCATGTTGAAGCGTGTTGGTCGCTGGACACTTGTCGCCGGAATCGTCACGGCAGCATTTTTCTGGCTGCTGCCAACGGCCATCCTGTTTCCTTCGGGTGGGTGGATCGAAGTCGTCGGCATTTTCATTGCAACGGGTGACGCCGTACTACTCCCTGCTCTTCTATTGGTCGGCGCAGGAACGGCGTCAATTCTCATTGGCAAAGAACTCGAGATGTCCAAACGTCGCCGCGCGTTGTCAGCAAAGCCTCGGCCACGCGAACGACACCTATCCGGCTGGAGTAGCCCGGTCTAGGCGCTCGACTTTTCTAACAGCAGCGCAAATGCTTCCGCGAAATATTCTTCCGGCTGCTCTCCGGAATCGCGGTCGATGACATTTCCATCAGCATCAAGAAGCACGACGAAGGGAAAGCTGTTAACGCCCATCGCCATCGCTGCACTTCCGCTCTTATCGTCCACGAGAGTCTCCACTGCACCTAGACCTACTTTCTTGACCCATTTGGAAGGTGGCCAGTTAGGAGCATCCTTCTTTGACGATGTTGTGACGATCGTTAGTGCCGTCCCGTCGGGAATACCTTCGTTTTCCAGGAAGTCGACGAGGCGTGGTGCTTCGGCGTTGCAATGCGGGCACCAATGCGCGAGAAAGACGATCGCGCGTGCGGGGCCCGGAGCAATAACCGTGGGTTCACCGGAGAAATTCGTACCCTCGATGGTCGGCGCGAGCTTGCCTTTAGCGGGGTCCGGTCCATCGTCGGGAAGAGGAACAAGGTCCACGCCTTCGACAACGACCGTGCCGTATTCCATTGCGCCCCCCTCGTTGTCCTTCGAGTCGCTGCTCGACATACTTAGAAAAATCGCGACCAACGCCAACACAGCGATAGCGCCAATGACAATCGGAACAATCGGAACTGAACCCCGTTGCATGCGTTCTGCGCGGCGTGCGGCGCGACATTCTCCGCGCCACTCTGACGTACGAGCATTCGTTATTTGACTCATTCGGAAACACTCCTTGATGGGTAGCCGAACCACAGAATCGTGGCTACGAGAGCGAAGGCGGTTAACGCCATGAACGGTATAGAGATAAACCCGAAGCGGAGCGGCAATGGACGAACCGAGCATGGATTCGCTATGTCGCATTTTCCTCCCACGCCTTCGAGCGATGGGAACCACTCAACCAAGTAATGCCAAAGTGCGATAGCACTTCCCAGCAGGGCCAACGTGATTGCGTAGGGACGTATGGAAACTTCATGGCGGATGAGAGCGACAATCAGGATGATCGCAAGGGGATACATCATCGAGCGCTGATACCAGCACAGTCGACAAGGGATGAGATGTCCCCCCTCCGACAGGTAGAGGGAACCGGCGGTTGCTACGCCGGCCACAAGAGTCGCTAACGCGATGCCGTTTGCGTTCAGCAGGCGACGCACTGACTGCCAAACGTTTAGGAGACGCGCGGAAACCATCGCTCCTATCCGCAGGAGCCATAAAAATGACAGGGCTCCCACCGCGGCAAGGCATAGCCAGGTGAAGAGGCGATACCAATCGAGTAGTTCCATTAAAGGTTCACCGACGGAGTTCCTTGCAAGATGCTCACGCTAGAAGCCCACGCGTCGTTTGCTCCCTGATCTCGACGAACCGGTCCCAGACACTGCTCGCCCACTCCTCATCGCCCGGTGCGAAGGCATCGCTCAATGCTGCTTTGATCGGCAGCGCCTCTGGGCCCAACGGGTCGGCATGAGCATATAGCCAAGCGTCTCCCCTCAACGCGTTCGAAGCAGCGACCATATCGACCGTTCCAAACTCAAGGGCGATGGCCGTTGTCTCCGCATTGGGAAGCCATCTCTTGAGTGCAGCCAAGATGTCGCCGGTAATTACCGCGCTCACAGAGGTTCCATCGGTCGGCACCGTGAACTCCGCGTACCAATCTTCGAGACGTGTCCGCTCTGAAGCGTCCGGTTCCTCTGCGATCGCTTCGCCGATCCCTCGCTCGCCCAACCCTGTATGAAGGTCAATTACTCCTAGACGTTCAACGTCCGCCAGATAACTCGACGAGATCGACCTGATCGTTTTGCGCGACCAAACTGCTTCTGTACCCCCGTAGAAGATCCCTGTCGGGTGGTTGTACTGACCCTTGCTGACGGCGGCCTGTAAGTCGGGGAAACCGTGCTCGGTCGCATATCCAAGCAACACCCTCGCTGTTGCCTCCTGAGTCTCTTCATCCCATCGATCCGGTACAAGCGCGCCAGCGAGTTCGTCGTAACCCAAGTTGGCCGGCAGAGATGATTCGAAGTCAATGAAGTTTCTGTTGAGGTCAACATTGTCTTCGTTCACTCTTCTTACCCATGCAAACCCATACGGATTGAGCGCGTGCACAATGACTACGGCCAAATCGTCCGAAGCGGTGATGCCTTCAGTCAACCATCGCGTTTGGCAAGCTGACCCCGCGAAACCTTCGACCCCATGTGTCCCAGAGATCACTAACAGCCGCGTTGGGGCGTTGGGATTGCCAAGGTATGCGACATCGGTTGCCAAGTGTTCACCCGCCGGTCCGCTAAGCGGATGGACGAAGGCATCAAGGCGCGCGTCTAGTGCCTTGGCCGCGTCCAGAAAGCGCGCGCGTGACATTGCGTAGTCGCTCGCGAGCCTCATAGGCATCTGGCCCCAAGACGGCAACCCGCGGCGACCCTTCCCATCGCGTTTAAAGCGACGCTGTTTCGGTATCGCGACCAGACCGAATGACGGTGCCAGGCGTTACTCCGGTTGCGCGACTGTCGGTCACCGTTTCGACACCGTTGACAAACACATGAGCGATTCCTTGCGCATCGGCAGTTAGGCGGGTAGCACCACCCGGCAGATCGGCCACCAATGTAGCCGCATCCGAACCCACTGAATCGGGGTCCAAAATAACTATGTCCGCAAAATTACCGGGCAACACTTCGCCACGATTCCGCAACCCGAATAAGCGCGCTGGGTCTTGCGTGATCATCTTGACTGCGGCCTCAATCGGCACCAACTTGCGTCCTCGCAACATGTCGCCGAGGAACCGCGTCGTGTAGGGCGCGCCGCACATGCGGTCTAGGTGTGCACCAGCATCTGAACCCCCGATCATCGCTCGCGGGTCCTCCCAAACAGTCTTGCGAAGTGCCCACGACGCGTCATCACCGTCGGGTGCGATCGGCCACAAGATCGTGCGGAGGTCATCTGCAATTACAAGATCCAAAAGCGCGTCAAACGGAGCCGTTCCCCGTTCAGATGCGATATCCCTCACCGTGCGGCCCTTGAGACCTTCGTTCTGCGCAGAGTACGTATCGCCGATTACATAGTTTCTCCAGTCGGCGAGGCGGCGGAACACTCCGGCCTCCCGGCTGTTAGCACGCTTGTCCATCCACGCGCGCGTTTCCGGATCGCGAAGCCGCGCAGCGCGTTCAACTGGCTCGAGTTTCATCACCTCATCCCAACCGGGGAACATGAACAACGCGCAGTAGTTCAGAAAACTCATGTTCATCGGCACAATTACCGGCATGGTGAGTGCGACGATGCGCGCATCGGCTTCGGCTGCTCGCGTTGAAGCTTCGAGTTGACGGGTGACGCGTTCAGGTACCCGCGAGTCGACCGTCAAAACGTTCCAGTTGAGTGGTCTCTTGGCGGCGGCCGACATCCGCACCAACAAATCGATCTCATCGTCGGCAAACTGGTCGAGGCAACCATCAACTATCGCTTCAAGGCTCGTCCCAACGTGTTCGCCAGCAGCGGCGCACAGCGCGACAACTTCATCTGGTGCTGCCCATCGAGAGCCGACTGGGTCGCCGTTGCCATCGGAGTGTGTTTTCGACAACGTGGTCGAGAAACCAAGACCACCGGACTCGATTGCGGTGTGTAGTTCTCGCACCATCGCAGCGACTTCGTCAGATGTTGCGGCACGGCCTATCGCGCCGGCACCCATTACATATCGGCGCAACGCGCAATGACCGACTAGGAAACCGGCGTTTACTCCAATATTTCCATCGAGTCGGTCTAAATACTCACCGAATGTCTCCCAACTCCATTCGACTCCCTGCTCGAGTGCCCCGAGCGGCATGCCCTCCACCTGCGCCATCATTCTGCGCGTGTAATCGGCATCCTCTGCACGCAGCGGCGCGAGTGTGAACCCGCAGTTGCCTCCGATCACGGTGGTAACGCCATGGACATTGCTGGGCGTTGCTAGTGGATCCCAAAACAATTGGGCGTCGTAGTGGGTATGCGGATCGACGAAGCCGGGCGTTACTAGGCAACCGCCTGCGTCGATCGTGCGGGTGGCCACCTCATCTATTCCGTCTTCGACAACGGCAACTCTGCCGTCGCGCAGCCCTACATCAGCCCGGGTTGCAGGGCTCCCGGTCCCATCGACGACGGTACCGCCTTTGATCAATATGTCGAGCATGCGCACCTCAAGTGAATCCGTCTTAGGTTGACAATCCGTCAGAGTACCTAGGTCGCGTGGCATCCTGCCGTTCATGGCTGATGCACCCGTGGCGATCTTGACCCAATGCGGCGATTACGTCGGGCCCTATCTGGCTAGGCGCCTCGCATCTAGTGGACATCGCCTAGTCCTACACGGAGCCAAGCCTGAATTACTCGATGAACTCAAACAATCTGGCGCGACTGTGGTCGGCGCGACTGGCGACCTCACGACGGGCGAAGGCAACCAATCTCTCGTGGCCGATGCGCTTTCTCGTTTCGGACGCATTGATGCCGCCTGCTTCCTAACGGGACTCATCACGGCCGCGCGTTTCTTAGACACCACCGCCGAACAGTGGGACCTGTTGAAACTCACGTGCCTCGACATGCCATTTCACGCGCTCCAAGCGGTTCTGCCCCCGATGGCCGACGCCGGTTACGGCAACGTGGTTGTCTACACCAGCGCTACAGGAAAGCGCGGTGAACCGCGCGCTGCTGGTTACTCCGCCGCAAGAGCAGGAGCGAACATGCTCGTCGAGATGGCAGCTGACCAGGTCGCAGGACGCAATGTTTGTGTCAATGCAATCGGTACAAACTTCATGGACTTCCCGGGACTTATCAAGGCACTAGGTGCCGAGGATCCGGTGCGTCGCGCGAAACTTGAGGCGCAGGTACCGCTTGGTCGATTCGGAACGATGGACGAGTTGGCGGAATTCACTTCGATGTTGCTAGACGGAAGAAGCCGCTTCCAGACGGGACAATTCATTTCCTTCTCGGGCGGCTGGAGCAAGTAGCACCATCGCTAATCAATCGGAGACCCCAATGGCATTGACTGATGAAGAACAGATCCAGATGCATAATTTGTTACGCGAAGGCATTACTCAGACGCCATTCGTCGGCTTGCTCCGAATCGTGATCGAGAGATGGGATCCAGGCGGAGCCCGTCTGAGACTCCCCTTTTCGCCGTCGCTGACCAATGATGGCGCGAGTTACCACGGCGGCGTGGTCGCATCGCTCATCGATACGGCTGGAGCGGCGGCGGTATGGGCCGGACATGACTTCGACAAAGGGACGCGGGGCGCCACGATCTCGTTGACCGTCAACTACACGCGAGCCGGACGGGGTACCGACCTCATCGCCGATGCAACCTGCGTCAAGCGCGGCCAAGACCTCTCGTTCGCCGATATCCGCGTATCGGACACCGACGGACGCGGCATCGCGACCGCGAGTTTCGTCTACCGGATCACTCCTTGATTGGCACGGCGGGCATCACGCGGTCTGCCGACAGGCCGCATACTCGACTGCCGTGGCTAGATGCGCGCCATTGCTTCAGTTTTGGACATCACTACGACCCTGCCAATACTCACCATGGCCTGCTGCTGGTCAGTAACGATGACGTAATCGCGCCGGGGCGAGGATTCGGACAGCACTCACACCACGACATGGAAATAGTGACCTGGGTTCTCGAAGGAGCGCTTGAACACGAGGACGGCATGGGGAACCACGGAATCATCACCCCGGGCATCGCTCAACGTATGAGTGCTGGTACCGGAATCACTCATTCCGAAATGAACGCTTCTTCAGTTTCGCCGTCCCACATTGTGCAGATGTGGGTCCTGCCGGATACCGAGGGCATAGAACCAAGTTACGAAACGCCATCCCTCACCGCTAGCACTGAAGGCGCGGAAATACTGATCTGGGCTACCGCTTAGCCGGTCTCCCGGCGAACGTCACCCGACGAACACGCGGGTGAGCGTCGTAAACGTGCTCGTATAGAAGTCTCGGTTCCAACCAGGCGAAGGGAAGACCACACTCTGCACTGGGCTTCCTGTAGCTACCCTTCCGCGCGTTTCGCCTGTAGCGATATCGAGCACCACGACATGCTCCCCATCGGGTCCGTGATCACCGACCACAACCTCTCCTGTATCCGGGAAGTGCAACATGTGCATTCCCTGACCTAGTTCCCGGAGCCAAATGGGTTCAAGACTTCCAGGACCGTTGAACCGCAACCCGCAGACCACACCATTTCCCGAGTCATACGCGACCGCTATACGCCGTTGCTCGTCAAACAAGGGCGGGTTCACAATCACTCCATGCGGCAACCCAGATACCTCTACGAGTTCGAAGTCAGACGCATCGCTCACCGACGCACGCACGAGATGGCTTGGACCGGCGGCTACGCCGCCGTCGCGCAATGAACCGGACCAGGTGTGGTCGCCGTTGTCCATCCACCACACATGTCCACCTTCAATTACCGGGTCCCATCCGAATGACTGGTCATCGAACGTACGGTAGGGAACGGTCCAACTTTCATCGCGTTCTAGCGTCAATCGAGTTGCGTCCCATGAATACCGAAACGCTGTGTGGTCCCCGATTACGTAAAGAAAATCGCCATCCGCGCTCAGACGCGCAATCGATCCTTCTGGCACCTCTATCTCCGGCCCTACGGGTTCAAGGCGTTCCGGATCCAACACCACAAGGTGACTAACCGCCGATCCATCCATGATGAAGTCCTTCATCACCAGGTGCCCAGAGTCGAGAATTAACAAGGAGTTGTACGGTCGCGGTTGCGGTAGTTCGCGGGCGGCAACGACCGTCAGGTCCGGCGCGAGGCGGTGACACCAGCGTCCGTAGGTCACGTAGAGATCACCATTCGCATGCACTGCAATTCCGCCTGGCCAAAATGGACCCCCTGGCAGATCCGGGGATCGGCGGCGCGTTTCTAGGGACTCTGGTTCGATCTGTTCAACCCAAGCCGTCGTCTCGGTCCCGAACGCGAGTCCCTGTACAAAAACTTCGCCCGGCTCACGCAGGACCACCATCGTTGACCCGGGCGCATCTCGGCTGGTGGCAACTAGTTTTTCCTCGGAGGTAACGCCGAGACCCGCAATTCCGTGAGGAGCTTGGGCCCGTCGCGGTCCACCGTCCTCACAAGGCCACGGGCTCGCGAAGTAGCCGATCGGCCGCGCTTGTTGCACGTCAGCTTGGCGATTCTTGGCGACCGAAGCCCATGCCCATCTCTGCACCAACCACCGCGGCCGCCGCATCGGCACTCTCGCCGCGTAGTTTCCGCTTATTCATAGCGTATGCACGCGTCGGGAGATCAACGAGTTTCGCCGTGACTTCATCGATAGCCGTCGTCAGGGAATCCGGCGCGACGGCCGCGTTGATGATGCCCATTCGTACGGCCTCCTCGGGATCGAAGAGTTGTCCCATAAGCATTACATCGGTGCGGTAGGCGGTAGGGATCGCGGATTCGATGATCGCTTTCGCCCAGGTGGGAAACACCATGCCGAGTGCGGTCTCGTTCGCCCCTAACTTCATCGCGCCGGTAACGCCAACACCTCGGTCGCAGGCCATCGCGAGGATCGCGCCTCCAGCAATCGCGTGCCCAGTAACAGCGGCAACGGTCGGTATTGGAGCCATCCATACCCCAAGAAGCGTGTGTGCAATCTGAGTAAGCGTTGCGAAACGTCGGTTCGCATCGTCGTCACGAAGAACGGCCAAGTCAATCCCGCCCGAGAACACCCCATCTCGTCCCCAGATAACCAATGCTCCAGCGCCGTCATCGCCGGCCCTTGCGATCGCGTCGGTCAATCCTGTACATAACTCACCATTGAGCGCGTTCGCCTTGCCATCGTCCATGTGCACATGCGCCACGCGATCGGTGCCGATCTCATATGTGACGGTCATTGTCTCTCCGGTCTCTGTTCAACTCTGACAACGGGTGCCAGCCGTTGGGTCCAAGTAAGAAACGGCAGACTATGTCTTCCGATTGCACAGGCAGTGCACGGACACCTACGGTGCCACTCTGTGACCATGACCCAGGACATCGACGGCCGCGCCGCACGGTCCGGCCGCACACGAGACTCTGTAATCAATGTCGTGCTTGACCTAGTCCAACAGGGCAACCCACGGCCGACGGCGCGTCAAATGGCGGAGCGCGCTGGCATCTCGCTGCGCTCGGTATACGTGCACTTCGATGACCTCGATGACCTCTTCTTGGCAGTAGCTAGCGAATATGGACGTCGTCTAACTCCCCTGCTTGAACCAATCGACGCCACGCTCCCGCTCGGAGACCGCATTGCCGCTTGGGCGGACCAGCGATGCGCTATTTGGGAAGCGAATGCCGCCGTGCGACGCGCCGCCGATCTTTGGGCGCCTACCTCGCCAGCCCTTGCGAACGTCATAAATACCGCGCGTGAACTCGGATTCGCAAATACGACCCGGCTCTTCGAACAAGATTGCGAGCGCGTTCCGGACGGTGTCGCTCTTCTTGAGATCATCAAGGTGCTCGGCACAGCCGCCACCTGGGACACACTGCGCGGCCGCGGTGCGCCTGCAGCCGATGCACGGGACATACTTGCCGCTTCGCTGACCAAGATCATGGAGAAATGATGGAAGTTCTTCGTACCCCCGAGGCAAGGTTTCAAAACCTCAAAGATTTTCCCTTTGCACCGAACTACGTCGAAGTTCCACGGGGAGATGCGACAGGAAATCTTCGGATGCACTACTTGGACGAAGGGGATCCGAACTCAACTGAGACGGTACTGATGATGCACGGAGAGCCGTCGTGGTGTTATCTCTATCGCAAGATGATTCCTTCGGTCGTTGCCGCTGGCCATCGCGTAATTGCTCCAGATCTTCCTGGCTTCGGGCGCTCCGACAAACCCGGACAACGTGAGGACTACACATACCAACGCCATGTCGACTGGGTAACGGCCTTTCTGGTCTCGCTTGACCTCACAGGCATCACGCTCGTCTGTCAAGACTGGGGGGGACTTATCGGGTTGCGCATCGCGACGGAACACCCAGATCGGTTTACTCGCATCGTCGCGGCAAACACATTCATGCCGACCGGTGATCACCCGGCGAGCGATGGATTTCTCGCATGGCGGAAGTACTCACAGGAAGTCGAGAATTTTAAGGTAGGCAACATCGTGAATGGTGGCTGTGCGACCGACCTCAGCGACGACGAGATCGCTGCATACGACGCGCCCTTCCCAGATGACACATACAAGGCCGGCGCTCGACAGTTCCCGACACTCGTACCGACAACACCCGACGATCCTGCATCCGAGGCCAACCGAGCGGCATGGGTAGTGCTTGGGAGCTGGACGAAGCCATTCCTTACGGCATTTTCCGATAACGACCCCGTGACGGCTGGTAACGATGACAACCTTCGCAAACGGATTCCCGGAGCACAAGGCCAAGCACACGCGACCATGAAGGGCGGCAGGCACTTTCTCCAAGAAGACTGCGGACCCGAGTTGTCCCAGGTCGTTATCGACTTCATTGCTGCGAACAAATGACAAACGCAGCCCACCCAAAGCGGACATAGTCTGCCGCGTAGCGACCAGAACGTCAGAGGATCCTAATTCGTGGCATCGATAACCGGTGATGGGGGCATAACGGCAATCACCCGTCGTGTCGTGCCCTCTGCCTCGGCGCGACAGCTCCTTGCTTGGGTCATACCGCTCGGCCTGCTCGCTTGCTCAGTCTTAGTGTGGCCCTTCCCTGCTCCACTAGGCGTCCTCATCAACGGCGCTCTTGTCGGAGGGCGAATCGCGCTCATCGCGCTCGGCATTGCGCTCGTTTACCGAGCCAACCGGGTCATCAACTTCGCGGCTGGTGACCTCGGGCAAGCCCCCACGATGTTCGCTCTCCTTTGTGTGATCAGCCTCGGTTTCCCATATTGGCTTGGCGCGATAACTGGATTGCTCGGAGCAATTCTCATCGGCGCCGTAGTTGAGATGGCGATTATCAGACGCTTCTTTAGTTCGCCGCGACTCATCCTGACCGTAGCGACAATCGGCGTCTCGCAAATCTTGATCGCCCTCACGCTCTTTATACCGGGTTGGTTCGACGAGCTCGTCATCGCGCCAAAACTGGAACCGCCATTCAGTTTTAAGATGAACCTCGGCGGGACTAACTTTTTTGCGAACGATCTCATGACGGCGATGGTCGTGCCGATTTGCCTTATCGGACTTGCGCTGTTCTTGCAACGATCCTCGGCGGGCACGGCTATCCGTGCATCCGCGGAGCGCGCCGACCGTGCGTTCACGCTCGGGATTCCCGTACACAGACTGCACACGCTCGTGTGGATAATCGCTTCGCTACTTTCGTTCGTAGCAATGTGGCTACGCGCCGGTTCAGTTGGGCTTCCAATTGGCGAAGTCCTGAGTCCCTTTTTCCTTATTCAAGCGCTCGCTGCAGCAGTAATCGGTCGAATGGAACGGTTCCCAACAATCGTGGTTGCCGCCATTGGAATCGGCGTCATCGACCAAGCGATGACCTTCCAAGCAGGCAACAAGCCGGCTTACAACGACGCGGTGCTTTTCCTAATTGTTCTTGGCGCGTTGCTACTCACGCGACGACCATCATCGACCCGTGCGGGTGATGTTTCGACGTGGCAATCCGTTCGAGAAATACGACCAATTCCTCTTGAGATGGTGCGGCTGCCAGAAGTGCGCTGGGCGAAGTGGATTGGCCTAACGCTGCTCTTCGGTACGATTCTCGCGCTTCCACTTTGGCTCAACGAGAGCCGAATCAACCTCGCCGCGGCGATCGTAATTTTCGGCATCGTGGGCATGTCTCTTGTCGTGCTCACTGGATGGGCTGGACAGGTGAGCCTCGGACAAATGGGGTTCGCCGCAGTCGGTGCAGCAATCGGTGGAGCGATAACAGCCGACCTCGGCTTGGATATGTCACTGGCGCTTCTTGCAGGAGGTATCGCAGGAGCAATCATCGCGATGGTGATCGGGTATCCAGCCATCCGTCGTCGCGGCCTAACTCTCGCCGTGATCACGCTCGCTTTCGCACTGCTGACCTCGTCATACCTTTTGAATCCCGACATCTTCGGGAGATTCCTACCTGGCACTCGTTTTGAACGTCCAGACTTATTCGGCGTCATCTCGGTGTCGAGCGAAACGTCCTACTACTACTTCTGCCTCGTCGCACTTGCTCTGATTTACGCAGTCGCCAAGGGGGTTCGCAACAGCAGGACGGGTCGCGCCCTGATAGCGATTCGCGAAAACGAACTGGCTGCGCAGTCCTACGGGATCCATGCCGTTCGCACAACCCTCTCGGCTTTCGCCATCTCAGGATTCATCGCTGCACTCGCAGGGGTGTTGCTAGTCCATCATCAGAACGGCCTCGTGTCTGCGGTATACCTCCCCCAAGAGAGCCTCAAGGTTTTCTCTATGGTCGTCATCGGCGGCATGGGTTCACTGCCCGGAGCCCTGATAGGCGCGTTCTATGTACGCGGCGCTCAATACTTTTTGCCAAGCGAGTGGCAATTCCTCGCGACTGGAGCAGGCCTATTAGCGATCTTGCTGCTCATGCCCGGAGGAATCGGCGCGACGTTCTCAAAAGCACGTGACACGTACCTGCGGTGGGTAGCGAAGCGTCGCGATCTAATCGTGCCAAGCTTGCTAGCAGACCGGCGCGATGACACAGCGCCCCTGTCCAACGATCTCCTCGCCGTCGCCACAGATGCCGCCGAGAGTGCCACCATCGGGGAGAACATGCCATGAGCATTCCCCGTTTTTGGCATGGCGCCTGGTGGCAGCAATGGTTTTCCGACTTCGGTGGAGGCCAGTCGCTCTACCCGCTAATAGTTCTCTTCGGTCTCAATTGCGTTGACGAACTCGACCGCCGCGCGTTCGACATCTTGTTGCCAAACATCCGCGACCACTTCGGCCTCGACACGTCAGGCATCTTGCTTGTTGTAGCTCTCGCCGGTGTTGCGGCTCTCGGGATCGCGGTGCCGATCGGATATTTCTCCGACCGTATGAACCGCGTTCGCATCACGGTGATCGGAGCCACGCTGTGGGGAATCTTCTCAGTCATGACCGGTATGGCGGCAACGGTCGTGATGCTCGGAATCGCGCGGGCTGGTTCCGGAATTGGAAAAGCGGTTGTTGATCCTACGCATAACTCGCTTCTCGCCGACTACTACGACATCCCCGACCGCGCAAAGGTCTATTCGGTTCACCGCGCAGCAAACGCGTTGGGGTTGTTCATCGGACCATTGGCCGCCGGACTAATCGCTCAACGATGGGGCTGGCGAGCCCCTTTCTTTGTATTCGCAATACCTACGTTCGTGTTCGTTCTCATGGCGCTGCGCTTGAGGGAACCGAACCGGGGAATGTGGGAACGCAAGGCGATGGGTCTCGAGAACGAGGAACTTGCCACAGAAGACCTACCCGCGAGTTGGAGTGAGTCTTGGCGCGTAGTCCTGTCGGTCGGAACCTTGCGCCGCATCTACTGGGCTCTCCCGTTCCTTGCCATGTCGATCATCGGACTCGCCGCACTCACTGGCCTCTACTACGACGAAGTTTTCGGACTCGACGCCGCTCAACGTGGGTTCGTCGCCGCTATGGCTGAGCCAGCAGCATTCATAGGGCTCTTAGTAGGGATCCCAATCGCAACGCGCCTAATGAGGCGCGATCCAGGACTCGTGTTGAAGTTCGTCGCCTTGATGGGCGTCGGGGTTGCGGTCGCCTTTACGCTCTTCGCTCTCACCCCGTACCTCTGGGTCGCGGTATTGATGAACATTCTCGTTTCGGGATCGACTGCAATTCTTGCGCCCGCGATCTTCGCGACGCTTTCGTTGGTGATTCCACCCAAGGTACGAGCGTTCGGCTTCGCGCTTGCGTCTTTGTGCATTCTTCCCGGACTTGTGATCCTCCCGCTCATAGGAACAATCGCTGACTCATGGGGAATCCGCACAGGACTCGTGGTGATCGCTCCGGTCTTCCTCATCGGTGCGTTGATCATCGCGTCCGGCGCTGGACAGGTTGCTCCCGATATCAAGAACGTATGGACAGCCGCCGCAGCTCAGTCGGAACTTCTTTACCACCGCCGTCAAGGCCAAGAAAAGTTATTGCTATGTCGCGGCATCTGCGTGAAGTATGACGGCGTTCAGGTGTTGTTCGATGTCGACTTCGAAATCGACGAGGGCGAGATTGTTGCGCTTCTCGGCACGAATGGTGCTGGCAAGTCAACGCTCCTAAAGGCCATTAGCGGCCTCGTTGATCCGAGCGGCGGTGCCATTGTCTTCGACGGTAGAGATCTCACCTACACGCCACCGGACGAGGCTTCTAAGCGAGGCGTCACACTCATGCCAGGTGGCCAGGGTGTATTCCCTTCGCTCACCGTTCGCGAGAACCTGCAACTCGCAGGCTGGATACACCGCAAGCAGCATGACGATGTGCGCGAACGCACCGAGAGGGTCCTTGGGATCTTTCCCGTTCTCGCCGAGCGCATCGATCAGGCGGCAGGCAACCTATCCGGAGGGCAGCAACAGATGCTGACACTGGGGATGGCGTTCATAGAACAGCCGCGGCTGCTGATGATCGACGAACTGTCGTTAGGTCTGGCGCCAAGTGTCATCGGCCAACTCTTGGAGATCGTCCGAGCGCTCAAAGCGGCCGGAACAACCATCATCCTCGTCGAGCAATCAGTCAATGTTGCGCTCACGGTTGCAGAAACGGCGTACTTCATGGAGAAGGGCGAAATCCGGTTCCATGGCCCCACCGCAGAATTGCTCGACCGGCCCGACGTCCTCCGTTCTGTATTCCTCGAAGGTGCGGCAACGCACGCTCAAGCTGTAGCGAGTGTTCCCGGGGCTGAAGGCGAAGCCACGACCCCCTCGGCGATCAAACCAGCAACGGTCGCGTCGTCCGCCGAGGGAGATGCGGAACGCGACGCACCACAATTGCAACTCGAAGCACGAGAGATTTCAAAACACTTTGGCGGCATCAGTGCATTGCGCGACGTGAGTTTCACCGTGGCAAGCGGCGAGATACTCGGATTCATCGGACCGAACGGCGCGGGAAAGACGACGCTGTTCGATGTCGTATGCGGATATACGCCAGATGATGGCGGCGCAGTATTGCTTCGCGGAAATGATGGCATTGTCTACGACGTAACGAATCGCCCTGCTCACGTGCGGGCGAGCCTCGGCCTTGGGCGTTCGTTTCAGGACGGCCGCCTGTTCCCCGCCCTTACGGTCGCCGAGACAATTGCGGTCGCACTGGAGTGCTCCGTCGGAGTGCGCGATCCACTTTCAGCCGCCCTCCACCTTCCCGCCCTTGTTGACTCAGAGGCAGCGGTCTACGCACGCGTCGACGAACTAATTGATCTAATGGGTATCGGAGCTTTCAGGAATAAGTTTCTGCACGAACTATCTACAGGAAGCCGCCGGATCGTCGACCTCGCTTGCATCCTGGCCCATCAGCCAACAGTGTTGGCCCTCGACGAGCCGTCTAGCGGAATCGCACAGCGTGAGGCAGAGGCCTTGGGGCCACTGCTGCTACGCATCCGAGACCAACTAGGGGCGAGCATCCTGTTGATCGAACACGATCTACCGCTGCTTCAATCGGTATCGGACCGGGTAATAGCTCTCGATCTCGGCGAAGTGATCGCCGACGGACCCCCCGAAGAGGTGGTCCACGACCCTAGAGTCGTTGCGTCATACCTCGGTACCGACAAGACTGCGATCAGTCGCTCCGGCGGGGGAATCAGACTGTCTTAGGGTGCTGCCTGGCATCCATCAAGGAGGGAACAAATGCAACCGACCAATACCCGACCAGATCGTCCGAGCGCGATGAAGCGCTTCGGGCCACTCGTAGCAATCCTTGTTGCGGTTGTATTGATCCTTGTGGTGGTAGTCGTCGCAGGCGGTGGCAAGGAAGACAACTCGAAGGACAAAGCCACTGGAGAAAACGCGACCACCGAAGAGTTGGTGCGTTCGGGACCAATGACAACCGAGAAAGCCAAGTTGCTCAACCAAGAAGTCGACTTCGGCGATAAGTGCGACGAAGAGACTGGGCTTTATGCAATCCCATACACATACTCTTCGTTGTGCGTAGAGCCATTCACTGGAAACAACGGCGGCGCCACTGCCCCTGGTGTAACCGCCAAGGAAGTCAAGGTGATCGTCTACGTAGGTGATCCGCGTAAGAACCCGCTGCAAGCGGCGACGGTGCGTAGCGCAGGAGCAGACGTCGATGTCGCGACGGCCAAGGAAACAATGACCGGCTACGCGCAGTTATTTAGTGCCTACTACGAAACCTACGGCCGAACGGTCAACGTTGAGTACTTCAACGGCACTGGAGCACCCGATGACCCGATCACTGCGAAGGCAGACGCGATCGCGATCGCAGAGCAGAAGCCGTTCGCTGTAATCAGCGGTCCACCGCAAACGAATGCGTTTTCCGAAGAAATCACAGCGCGTGGGATCCTCTGCTTAGGCGACTGCGCGTTGGCGAAGCCCGAAAAATTTACGACCGACCATGCCCCCCTCGTTTGGGCAACCGGCCCAATCCCAGAGCAAGCAAGCTTGTTGACCGCAGAGATGGTCGGGAACATGCTCGCGGGGAAGAAGGCTGAATTTGCGGGGGATCCAAAGATGCAGTCCCAGATTCGCAAGTTCGGCGCGGTGCACTACAACACGCCCGCCGGGGATCACACTGCTGCGTTCGGCGCGCTCGCCGATGCCCTCGCGAAAAACGGCGCGAAGCTCGTAGCCGAGCAAGAGTTCTTCCTCGACCTGTCTCGGTCGCAGGAGATTGCCCGCACGGTGATCGCCAAGATGAAAACTGCTGGAGTGACCACAATCATCTTTTACGGCGACCCCATAATGCCTGGCGCACTCAGCCGCGAAGCCACCGCGCAGGACTACTTCCCAGAGTGGGTGCTTGGTCCGAACGTCCTCGCGGACATCGCTCTGTTCGGTCGCACTTATGACCAGAAGCAATGGGCGCACGCGTTCGGTGTCGCTCTAACGCCAGCGCGTACGAACCAAAGTGCGAGCCAGACCTACAACCTCTACAAGTGGTTCCACGGTCAAGCACCTCCGAACAACACCTACGGCGTGCTCATTCCGGGAATCGGGAACCTCTTTCACGGCATCAACATGGCTGGACCGAAGCTCACCGCAAACTCGTTCCGCGACGGGATGTTCCGCTCTCCTAGTTCGGGTGGAACACCGTTGAGTCCGGCTGTTTCGCGCGGACACCACGGAATCTGGCCCGGTACCGACTGGGGTGGTAGCGATGACACCGGGCTCCTCTGGTGGAACCCCAACGCCGTAGGTGAAGACGAGGTTGGAAACGTAGGCAAGGGGCTCTACGAATATGTGCTTGGCGGCCAGCGATACGAGTACGGGAAGGTTCCATCTAGCGACCCCGGATTTTTCGATGCTAAGTCGTCGATAACGATCTACGAAGAAATACCTCCTGAGTACGCACCGCCTAGTTATCCATCTCCGGCAAAGAACTAGCCAGCTAAGCGCGTAACCAGACGTACTAGCCGAGACCTAGCTGGCACCCGACAGGGCGTTGGCTAGGTCTCGTCGCGCCAGACGCCTTGTTCGGCGTCGTAGTACCTAATCACCTTCGCCGGATTACCTACGGCGACACTAAAACTAGGAATAGTGCCGGCCACTACTGAACCTGCGCCTATCACTACGTGTTCGCCTATGTCGGCACCTGGCAATACGATCGAACCGTGGCCGAGCCATGAACCGGCTCCGATACGCACGGGACGCGACGGTGCGAACTGTTTACCAATCGCGAGATCAATGTTCTCGTACCCATGGTTTGCATCGGTGATGTACACGTTGTGCCCGGTGAACACACCGTCGCCGATCTCGATAGACATGTGGCCAACGATGCCGCTCCCCCTGCCAATGAGCACGTCATCACCTATCGTCACGACACGATCGGCGTCTAGTACATGTCCCGGCATAACGCCGGCCGCCAACGTGCAGTAAGGACCGATCAGAACGCGTTCGCCGAGTCCGATGTACGACTCGCCAAACACGGTGATCGTCGGGAAGCAGATTGCGCTGCCTTCTCCGAACGCATCAAAGCGGCGCCCGCGCCGCGAGCGGGGTCCGATCGCGGCGTGGCGCGAGAACCACGCCCATGCAGCATTGAAAGGGGCCGATAAACCGCGCACGGGGCGAGCGTATCG
>SHUZ01000180.1 GCA_009694415.1 Acidimicrobiia bacterium | reverse complement strand
TGTCACCGTTAGCGATCCCTGCTTACGAACGCCGCGCATCGACATGCACATATGCTCACATTCGATGACAACAAACACGCCCCGTGGATCGAGAACATCTACCAGGGCGTCGGCGATCTGAGAGGTCAAACGTTCCTGTACCTGCGGGCGCCGAGAGAAGCCGTCTACCAGACGCGCGATCTTCGATAGCCCCGTTATGCGCCCATCCATTCCTGGGATGTATGCAACATGAGCCATGCCATGGAATGGAGCGAGATGATGCTCGCAAACGCTGAACAACGAGATGTCACGGACCAAGACCATCTCATCGTGGTCAGCTTCAAATGTGACCGTTAGGTGCCGCGATGGATCTTCCTGCAATCCGGCGAACAGTTCCGCGTACATCGCGGCTACTCGCTCTGGTGTTCGCAGCAAACCATCGCGATCAGGATCTTCTCCGATCGCCTCGAGGATTTCACGCACTGCGCGCTCAATTCGGACTTGGTCTACGTCCACCGTCGCATCACTGACTGCGTGGAGTGGGTTCGCTTCGGTCATGGTCGTTTCCTATCGGTAGGTGGTAATTCCGTGGCCGCTAGGGCCGACACGTGCGTTGATCCTGAACCAGTCCACGTTTCAACAGCATCAAGAATCGCACTAACTTGATCGGCTTCGAGAGTCTCGTGTTCGATCAGGGCTGCAGCGAGGGCATCTAGCGCGACCCGATTCGCCGCGAGTATCCCAATCGCAGATTCGTGAGCGCTGTTGATCAGATGACTGACCTCAACATCGATACCAGCGGCGATCTGTTCCGAATATTCGGGCATCGACGAGAAGTCCTTTCCAAGGAACACCTCTCCCTGGGGTAGTCCGAACCGCCGCGGCCCCAGCGCGTCGCTCATTCCAAACTCCGTAACCATCTGGCGCGCGATTGTCGTTGCACGATCAATATCGTTCTGAGCACCGGTAGTTGGGTCGGCAAAAATTAGTTCCTCGGCCGATCTACCTCCGAGCAGCATCGCGAGTTCGTTAGTTAGTTCGCTGCGACGCACAAGGAATCGATCTTCGGTAGGCAAGGTGAGTGTGTAACCCAATGCCCTACCACGTGGAATTATCGAGACTTTGTGTACCGGATCGGTGCCAGGAAGCGCATGGCTAACAAGCGCATGGCCACTCTCGTGGTACGCAATCACCTGGCGTTCGGCGTCGGAGATGAGCCGGCTCCGACGCTCGGGACCGCCGATGACCCTGTCGATCGCTTCTTCAAGTTGCGCCATACCTACACTTGTTTGATCGTGGCGTGCCGCTAGTAGCGCCGCTTCGTTCATCATGTTCGCGAGGTCGGCGCCGGTAAACCCGGGGGTACGTCGAGCTAGAACCTCTAGGTCGATGTCGGCCGCGATCGACTTGCCCCGTGCGTGCACCTCGAGAATTCGCTTGCGGCCTTCGAGGTCAGGACGGTCGACAACAATTTGTCGGTCGAATCGGCCTGGCCTCAATAGTGCCGGGTCAAGTATGTCCGGACGGTTTGTCGACGCGAGAAGAATCACGCCTGCCTTAGCATCGAATCCGTC
This sequence comes from Acidimicrobiia bacterium, assembly GCA_009694415.1. Classification (GTDB taxonomy): domain Bacteria; phylum Actinomycetota; class Acidimicrobiia; order IMCC26256; family JAENVU01; genus SHUZ01. Next base: position 3,447 of record SHUZ01000180.1, on the reverse strand, counting down.
CATCTCGACGAGTAACTGATTGAGCGTCTGCTCACGCTCATCGTGTCCACCGCCGAGGCCCGCCCCTCTGTGCCGTCCCACCGCATCGATCTCATCTACGAAGATGATTGCCGGAGCAGCCGCCTTAGCGCGCTCAAATAAATCTCGGACACGCGATGCGCCTACGCCAACAAACATCTCAACAAAGTCGGAACCGCTCAGTGCAAAGAATGGGACCTGCGCTTCCCCAGCTACAGCTTTTGCGAGCAAGGTCTTGCCTGTTCCAGGAGGACCGAACAAGAGAACGCCTTTTGGAATGGTTGCGCCCATCGCTTCGAATTTTGCTGGAGACTGCAAGAAATCCTTGATCTCCTGCAGTTCCTCCACGGCCTCGTCGAGGCCAGCCACATCAGCGAACGTGAGCGTCGATTGATCCTTGCTAATTGGCTTCGCGCGGGTGCGGCCCATTCCGAGCACGCCACGGCCGCCGCCTTGAGCTTGGCTTAGAAAGAAAAACAACACCCCGACGATGAGCAAGAACGGAACGATGCTGAAGAGCATCTCCATCCAGGGGTTTTGGGATTGACCGTTGACGTCAAAGTCTGAGACATCAGCATCGAGAATCTTGCGTGTGAGTTCGTCCGTGTATTGCTCCGCGAACCGGACCTGGTACATGGTCCCGTTGGCCAGAACTCCCTCCACTCTGTGATCTCTATCGAAAAGAGTTGCGGAGGAGACGGAATCTGATTTCAGGCGCTGCTCGAACTCACCGAGGCTCAGTTCTTCGCGCGTTTGTTCGCGCGTGAACATTTGGATCGCAAAGAAACCGGCTATCGCGACAATCGCAATGCCGACGATGAGAATTCGGCGTCGTTTGTTCACAGGTACCGCCAGACGTGGGTTAGGCAGACGACAATTGGGCAGACGACATTTGGGGTAGCGAGTTTAGCTTCCGACATATCGGACGAGACTCGGCAAATTCCGATATTTTTCGCCCACATCGAGGCCGTATCCAACAACGAAATCAGCCGGTAGGTGGAAGCCCACGTAGCGAATGTCGGGATCGGACTTCTGAAGGCCGTCCTTCAGAAGGAGCGCACATACCTCGAGGGAAGCGGGGTTGCGGTGTTCGAGATTTCGTCGCAGGTACGCGAGCGTCAAACCGGAATCAACTATGTCTTCCACGATGATCACATCGCGACCCTCTAGATCTATGTCGAGGTCCTTGATGATGCGGACTACGCCACTGGTGCGAGTCGCAGATCCGTACGACGAGACCGCCATGAAGTCAAACTCAACAGGCAGATCTATCGCTCTAGCGAGATCGCTCATGAACATGAATGCGCCCTTGAGCACACCGACAAGCAACGGTGCGCGCCCTTCATAATCCGCCGTGATTTCTTTACCTATTGCCTTTACGCGGTCCTGCAGTTCATCTTCGGGGACTACAACATCGCCAAGGGCATCGTCTTGTTCTTGAGAGCGCACGGCCATCACGTTACCTGGTGCCGAAGAAGGCCGTCTTTACGCGACACACGATGCCCTCGCGAGATCTCTGTTGCCCTGCACTCACCCCTAGCCACGGCCAGGACCCGTTCAACATCGGCGAGCGAAGGTGGAGGTTTTCCTAGCCATAAACGAATAGCGCGCCCTGCCAATGCTGGATGAGCATTTGCAAGTACTCGCGCGGAAGGTGTTGAAACACCCGCCTCATCAAGGAGGACTTGGGCCAATTCATCGAGCAAGTCGGACTCGGATCTCAGGACGGTCGCCTGACGACTCAATAACGCCGCGACATCGCGCTCAACACCCGCGCTCAGCATCGGCAACACCTCATGCCGTATCCAATTACGTCGAAATGAACGATCTTCATTCGAGGGATCTTCAAATGGAACAAGTCCCCTTTCGATCACCAACTCCCGCAACTCCGCGCGCCGCATACGCAGAGCGGGGCGAGCTACGAATCCGCGACGCGCTGGCATGCCTGCGAGTCCAGATGTCGCCGCACCACGCAAGAGATTGAGAAGGACCGTCTCAGCTTGGTCGTCTGCAGTGTGGGCTACCAAGATCGCCGTACAGCCAAGTTCCGCTCGCGAATCTTCGAGCGCCGCATACCGCGCGTCACGGGCACGTTCTTCAAAATTTGGGCCTTGCTCAACATTCACGCGAATGCAATGGCTCCGAGCGCCAAGAACGTCCGCTGATTTGGCAACCAGCGCTGCCTCATCGTCACCGCCTAGGCGCGTTCCATGGTCGACATGAACTGCAACCGGATCAAGGTCTGCTTCGACTGCGATCACAAGCAAGCCGAGAGAGTCGGCACCGCCAGAGCAGGCGACGACAACTGGCGCAACTAAACCGGCGACGTCTGCTTCAACCGTGAGCATCTAGCCAGGCTAACTAGTGACTAGTGAGTCAACTCTTGCGAGCCACGCTGACGGATCCTCGAGTTCCGCCAGAGTAGGTAGACACTCTGGTGCGCGCCAGGCCGCGTCAATAGCGGCGAAACCGGCCAAGCGTTCTACGCCGTCCACGAAGGCTTCGCCCACCTCGTACTGGCGCATTTTCATTTCTAACCCAATGAGTCGTTGCAGGACGGCGGTCGCTCCGCGCGCGTTGCGGCGCGCCTGGAGCACCCTGGCCATGCGTTCCTGCCCATCCACCATGTCCGCCCCGAGACGATTCATCACCGCGTTGCCATGACCCTCGAGAAGAGACATCAGAGCTTGCATCTGGTCGAGGACGACCCGCTGCGCAGGTGTCGCGAGCAGACCAACAGCGCCGCGTTCGTTCAACGGATTTCGCCGGTGAAGCACCTCGCTGACGCCGTTAGCTACCGCGCCCATCAGGCGGCGGAGGTCTGGCTCCGCGCTAGCGAGAAGTTCTCCAACGAGGGCGGTGAAGTATCCACGCAGCCACGGAACGCCAGTGAACTGAGCGCGGTGGGTTACCTCGTGCAACGCGATCCATCGCCGGAAATCGAGGGGGCGGAACGCAAACCGCTTTTCTAACGCGAGAATGTTCGGGCCGACGTAATAGACCGAGTCGGCATCACCCTCTTCGTCCGCGACCATGAGGTCGTACTGGCCGAGCACCCTTTGCGCTACATAACCAAGTAGTAATCCGAGTTCGGCTCCCGCTATGCCGCGCCCAATCGGTGCGAGTATCCCGTCGTAGTTCATCCCACTTACACGCTCTGAAAGTGGGGCAAGCAGTCGACGCATTGAGCCGATATTTGCCGTTACCCAACCGCCGCGGTCCAGAACAACGGATTCGGCCTTGAACTCGGGTCGCAACCCAGTCAAATCCGCGACGGCCCCCTCCGCTTGCGCGGTGACTTCCGCGAAGTCGCGATGTAATGAACCGCCTAGATATGAACCGCCGAGCGAATCACGACCTGCGACGCGGCTTGCAATTCGTTCGGCGAGCGCCCAGTCGATCGGCTCAGGACCACGCTCGCAAGCAGTC
>SHUZ01000179.1 GCA_009694415.1 Acidimicrobiia bacterium | reverse complement strand
CCTAGGTGCAGGATTACATAGCGGATATCAAGCGCATGCGCGAGGTCCCACGCTTCGTTTGATGGGAACGTGTTCAGAATAGCGGCGTCTTCTGGATAACTAGCAGGCCAGTAGCCGGAGTAACCGTTGAATCTCGGGTTCCAATCGATAGAGGAATAGAGCATTCGACTGGCCTCGAGTTCAGCCCACTGGCTTCTATCGATGAGCGGCGCGGCTGGTAACTCGACCACTGCGCCGGGCTGGGAGTTGTCGAGAGCGTGATAGACCGCGAGCACTGATTGGTCATCTGGGATGTTGATTCGTGTCACGGAAACGCCGAGGTCGACCAATACGAACGCAGACGCGACTACGGACAGAACTACCCTCGTTCGTGGGGTCACCGACATCGTTGCAGCTCTGTATCCGTACGCCGCCATGACCACTAGCGCAAGGAGGCCTGGCACTGCTAAACGCGCCGCGACCCGGATTCCATTGAATCCTGGCGCTAGTTCGTACAACAACCGAAACGGTGTGAATTCTAAGCCAAGCACGGTTGGTCCCGCAGCGATAACAAACGAGACTAGGCCTGCGACAGCCACGAGAAAGACGAGTCCTTCGCGCGATGGCGTCGATGTTAGTAACGCTGGTTCCCGTTCGTTGGTACTTCGATGCTTGTCTATCGGCTGCACGAAGCCGCGCCGCCGTAGCTTGACCGCGAGCGCGGGAACTCCCACTAGTGCAAACGCGATAACGATAAGCCCTGGATAAAAAGTGTGTTCCCATAGCGTCGGAGATTTACTTGACCATTTGGCTAAAGGCCCTCTAAAGATCGATCCCGGCGCCTCAGTAACTAAGTCTTTGGCCTTGAGTCCCCACTCTGGAACCAGCCCTCGACTTTGTCCTTGCTCTTGTTGAAGACGAAGGTACGGCAACGCGACCGGCATAACGAGGAATCCTGCGACGAGGCAAGCCAAAATCAATGGCCTTGTCAAGCCGGGGCCGGGCCGAAAACGCATTATTAACAAATAACCGGCCACCAAGATTCCCACGACTACCGCCCAGATTGCCGCGAAATACAGGGATGAAAACACGAAGAGAGCCGAGGTGGCGCCGGTCGCGATCGCTAGCCAATACCGACGCTCGGACATGGTTCGGAATAACAGGAGAATACCTAAGGGGAAAAGCCCGAGGCACAATAATTGTGCGTGGGCGATGTGAGTCATCGTGAAGGTGCCGAAGGTGAACGCGAGCGCGGCGATTACCGCGGTATCGGTGCGGCCGATCAGATAACGCACGAACGAGTAGGTGGCCCCTAGGCATAGAGCCAAATTTGCGATTACATACGTGTTCCACGCGAGAGCCCAGCTACCTCCGAGCCAACGCACCGGCGCGGTAAGCACTGCACCGGCCAACATATTTTCTGAATACGCGAATGTGAGCGTATGAGGCCAGAAGATATTGGCATCGAATAGATGTAAAGGGTCCGAAAACAAAGCATGCCGACCCCATTCAAAAAACCAAATTACTAATACGGGATCGCCCAGGTTGGGAACCGAATGATTGAGAGAACTCCAAGTGGGTCGCAACATGATTGCGATTGACGCCGCGAATATCAGAGAAACCCCGAGGCGGCGCTTCCATGCCGGAAGTGAGATGGCCACAACTTGTTCTGGCGTCGGAGGCGTATCGGTTTCCGAAGATTTCGCCAGCGAGCGTGAGTTCATGGGTGCAGCGAGTGTATAAGGCATATCTACGGGATGTCGCGCATGGCTCGTTAGGACACCCGCAGATGCTTTCGTTCCCCGGTGGATAGTGGGATACTTAAGTTAATGACCGAAAAACCTTGTCTCACCGTCGTGATGCCGTGCTTCAACGAGGACAAGACCGTCGAGGAGGTGCTGAAGTTAGTTCTTGCATCCCCATTCGTACGCGAAGTGATAATTGTCGACGATGGTTCGACGGATGCAACGCTGGAATGCATAGGGCGCGTTACCGATGATCGCATCCGTTGTTTTGTGCAACCGATCAACCTCGGTAAAGGCGCAGCCCTTCGCCGCGGGTTCGCCGCGGCCACGTCTGACTTCGTGATTGTTCAGGATGCGGATCTCGAATACGACCCAGCCGAGTACGGAGCGGTTATCGGTCCCTTGCAGGCCGGCGTAGCCGACGTCGTATACGGCTCAAGATTTCTTTCCGGTAGACCACACCGCGTTCTTTACTACTGGCATTCTGTTGGCAATCGGGTGCTAACGACGATATCCAACATGTTTACAAACTTGAACCTGTCGGACATGGAGACATGCTTCAAAGCTTTCCGTCGAGAAGTGATCCAGTCCCTCGTGTTGGAAGAAGACCGATTCGGCATCGAACCCGAGATGACAGCCAAGATCGCGGCGGGCGGATGGCGTGTATTCGAAGTCGGAATCTCCTATTCGGGTCGCACTTACGATGAAGGCAAGAAGATTGGCTGGCGCGACGGCATACGCGCTCTTTACGGAATTGTGCGCTATTCGTCAGCTTGGGGAGGCTTGCGATCGCGCCTAGATCGCGGGCCCGATTCGGGTCTTGCCCCGGCGCTCTTCGATGACGCGGACGCAGAGCTCTCCGAAGTGCTTGCGTCTCTCGAAGGCGCGGATAACTATGCCGATTGGATCGGTTCAATGCTTGAACCGCATCTCGGCACCGAAGTTCTGGAGATCGGAGCCGGTCACGGTGAGTTGACCGAGCGGCTGCAACGTTACGGAAGAATCGTGACGGCGACTGATTTATCAAAGAGGTGTGTCGATGAGCTTTTGACGCGATTTGAGAAAAGCCCGAACGTAACAGTGCGCCATGCGGATTTGGCAGAGTTGGCCAACGATCACCGCTACAGCGCGGTGGTAATGGTAAATGTTCTTGAACATATTGACGACGACGCACAAGCGCTAGTCGATATACGGGAACTGCTTGAACCCGATGGGCGCCTATGTATTTTCGTTCCCGCGTTCGAAGGACTTTATTCCGACTTTGATCGGCGTATCGGGCACAGGCGTCGCTATCGACGATCGCAGCTCGTAAGTGCATTCGACGATGCTGGTTACAAGATCATCGAAGCGCGATATGTCAATTCCATTGGGGCTGTCGCCTGGTGGGCATTTGCAAGGCAGTTGGGTCAGGTGCCTTCGTCACCCGTTGCCGCCCAGGCGTACGACCGTCTCGTCGTGCCGTGGTTGAGACGTCTCGAAGAGAACCGGACCCTGCGGTTTGGGCAATCATTGTTGTGTATCGGAGAGCCGATTCAACCTGGAATGACCCGCGGCGGGCGTGCCGGGATACCTTCCGATCGCTGAAATGCCCGTGAACCGGGATCGCGTCCCTCGTACCGCTGGTTCGATGCTCGGCGGCGCAAGCGTGCTCATGACGGGACGTTATGTAGTTGCCGCGCTTGCGTGGCTAGGAACGATTGTTGTTGTCCGGGAACTCACTCCAGACGACTTCGGACGTCTCACAACGATTTTCTCTGTATTGGGCATCGTCGGATTCATTGCCGACCTGCGCCTAAGTCGGATCGTTCTACGGGACGTAATGGATGCCGACGATGAACAAGCGGGTCGGATCGTCGGCTCCTATGTCGGGTTGCGCCTTGTAATCGGTCTTGTGTCGTATGCGATCGCAATGGCGTGGGTCCTTTTAAGTGGCTATCCGTCTGACCTCGTCAAGGGCACCGCGGTCGCGGGTCTGAACTTGATCGTTCTGTCGCTCGCATTCGGCATCATTCTGCTTTTTGAAGCGAGGTTGTGGCTTCGATCGCTTGCGGCAGGGAACGTGATCGGACAGTTCGTGCAGTTCGTGTTCACTATCGCGATCGCAGCGAGTGGACTGGCGTCGATCATCTGGTTCTCGTGGGTAGCGGTAGCCAATGGCGTTGCAGTTTTGGTCTGGGTATTTGTCGTCGCGCGGCGGGTAGCGAAATTTCAGATTGGATTTGACACTTCTCAGTGGTGGGCATGGATGCGCGAGGCGGCTCCGTTGGCACTCGGCGCCGCGTTGGACACGATCTATTTCAGAATCGACATCATCATGCTCTCACTGCTCGACACATATCGAGCGGTCGCGACCTACGGCGTCGCTTACAAGTTTTCGGATCTACTCGGAGCGATTCCGTTGGCCGTCGGAACTCCCGCGCTAGCCATGTTGATCGCAGCTTGGCCCGACGATCCTGCACTATTTCGAAAGACCTTCAGGCACGCGTTCATCATCCTCACGGTCGCGGCTATGGGAGCGTGCGCAGGTTTCCTGGTTTTTTCCGAACACTTGGTCACCTTGCTATATACCGATCGGTACGCAGATGCCGCAGATGCCGCTCGACTGTTAGTCGTAGGGCAAGCGCTTCACTTCTTCACGTTGTTGGCGTTCGCAACGCTCGTGGCAGCAGGTCGAAACAGGCTTTACCCGATCGCGATGCTCGGTGGTGTAGCGCTGAACGTTGCTCTCAACCTATTTCTTATTCCGCGGTACTCATATCTAGGATCCGGTTGGGCGACGGTTGTTACCGAGACGGTCGTACTTGCCTTGTTGGTGGCTGGTGTGGCCGCCATTCCGGGCGTCCGACCGTTTCCGATTCGATCGATTGCCAAATGTGCAGTTGCTGGCGTGTTGGCTGCGGGCACTGGATGGGCATTGCAACTTGCTCTTCCGTGGTACGTAGCTGCCGCTTGCACCGTGGTTGTTTACCTAGGAGGCGTACACCTACTGTCGGTTGATGGTCCTGGAGGATTACGCGCGCTTGCCGGAGATCCGCGTGGCGACGTCGACCCACGCGCTGCTCTTGAGGCAGTGATGGAAGAGGGACTCGATAGCCCCGGACCTACTGGTGGGATGCCGGGCTAAGAGCTGTAATAACCAGCGCGCTTCGGAGCCGTTGTGCGGTTAACGACTACACCAATGAGGTTGGCTCCGGCGTGCTCTAGCGCTTCGATCGACTGGCGTACCTGGCGCCTTCTGCTGGTCTTAACGTCGATGACGAAGATTGTCGCATCGCACTGCGAAGCGA
>SHUZ01000178.1 GCA_009694415.1 Acidimicrobiia bacterium | reverse complement strand
TTCGCTGGTTTCGAACCCGTCCATTTCGGCGAGCATCTGATTCAACGTCTGTTCGCGCTCGTCGTGTCCACCGCCTAGACCTGCGCCACGCTTGCGTCCAATTGAGTCGATCTCGTCTACGAAGATGATCGCTGGCGCCTGCTTGCGCGCAGTTTGAAATAGGTCGCGCACCCTTGCAGCGCCCACACCTACGAACATCTCCATGAAATCGGAACCCGTAATCGCGATGAACGGCACACCGGCTTCACCGGCAACCGCGCGTGCAATCAATGTCTTGCCTGTGCCTGGGGGTCCGACTAGCAAAACGCCGCGCGGGATGCGCGCGCCAATCTCCTTGAATTTTCCGGGGTTCTTCAGGAAGTCGACCACCTCAGTGATCTCCTGCTTGACGGGTTCGTAGCCAGCTACATCGCTAAACGAAGTCTCGGGCTTTTCCGCGTTATAAACCTTGGCGCGACTGCGCCCGATGTTCATGACAGCGCCCATCTGTCCTTGCGCGCGTTTGTTCATCCAAACGAAGAATCCGATTATCAGTGCGAGCGGGATCACCCAAAGAAGCGCGCCCAGTAGGGGATTTGTTTTTTCACGCACATAGGTGACGTCAACGCCCTGTTTTTCGAGTTGTGCGAGCTGTGCCTCTTGGAGGTCGTTGTTCGGCCCTGATGATGTGAACTCTTTGGTTCCAGGTCGGGCTTTCTTAAAGGTGCCCGCGATCTGTCCAGTGGTCGGGTTGTACTCAACGCTTTTGACTGTCCCGTCCGCGACTTCATCGACGAAGTTGCTGAACGTGATGGTCGTTGAGTTTTCGTTGCTGGCTCTCGTGCTCGTTATGAAGAAGACAGCGATGACGATGCCGATGACCGCCAATGGCAACCATCGCGGCCACGGGCGAGGACCGCCCGCTCGCGGCTCATCGGTTTTTGGTTTCCCAGAGCTTTTGTCTGGCTCTGGAGGACTTTCGGGGGGTTTGATGCTCACTCGGCTCCTGAAGGGGGTGAACCCAGGGCTTTCAAGTCAAGATGATCCGTAGGACCAAAACCATTGTAGATGGCGCGATCGACGTCGGTACCGTCGCGGCCGGTCACGGGAGCCGCGGCGTACTAGTTAGGGCGCATAGCCTTGGCACTGTGCCGCCTAAGCCGAGTTCTGCTCGCCTCACGGGCAAGGCGGGAATCCGCTGGGGAATTGCCGACTTCGTCGTTGTTTGGCTGGGCGCGCTTGTAATCGCGGCCATTGCGTCGTCGCTTGTTATTGGTCTTCGCGGTCGGGAGTCGGATGCTCCGCTAGATGCTGTCGATCTCGTCATTGGATTGTTAATCCAAAATATCGTGATCGTCGTGGCGCTGTTTGCCGTGAGTCGAATGCGTGGCCGTGACTCGCTTCGATTCGACTTCGGGCTCATAGTGCGTTTTCGCGACTGGCCATGGCTGGCTGGCGGAGTGATCGTCGGCGGCGCAGGGATGGCCCTAATCGACCTTCTTGATCGAGCGGGCAATGGCCTTTCAGAGCAAAAGGCAGTTGAGATACTGGATCGAGCGAGGGGGCCAGAGCTAGTCGTAATCATCATCGGGGTAACAGTGATCGCCCCTTTGGCCGAAGAGTTGTTGTTCCGGGGTCTTTTGCTCCGCTCGCTTGCGAGGATCTGGTCGGCGCCCGTGGCTGTGGCCGTATCTTCGGCGGCTTTCGCTGGAGTGCACTTGTTGGATCCAGCCACCGCTTTTTTATTGGTTCCTCTCGGCCTGCTTGGATTGGTGGCCGGCATAAGAGCGACACGCACAGGGGAGCTCTCGCAGCCCATTTGCCTGCATGCCGGATTCAATCTGTTGAGCGCCGTGATTCTTGTGGCTACTTAGCGGGAGCCATCAGACCAGTAAAACAACCGTCTTTTCGTGCTCATCCTAGATATCATCCCCTTTCATCCTCTAGTCATCCTTCAGAAAATTGCCCTAAGGGGCCGATCTACATGGCACGGGCCGACACTTGGCCACATAAGCAATGGGGGGTAGTTATGCGTTGCAATCAATGCGTGAACGATGGAATGGTTGAAATCCGGATGAATGTCGCCGGAGAGAACTTGTTGTTCCACCGGTGCGGAAGGTGCGAAGCAAGTCGCTGGTCAACAGATTCAGGACCGACTTCGCTTGGCCGGGTGTTGGAACTCGCGAGAGTGGTTCGTTAACTCCACCAGACGTGGTCGTCAATGAAAATTGATTGTGCGACTCAGTTCTCAACTGCGCGGCTGTCATGCTGAACAAATGGCCGACGGTCTCGCAACTGATACTCCTTCCGCGCAGGTTGAGTTTCCGGATGCGTTAGATCTAGAACTTCCTCCGAACGACAGTGGCCTTAGGGGTGCCTGGAAGGTATTTAGCGCCCTCGTGGTGGCAGCGTGCTGCGCACTGGTCTTCGTTCAACTCAACCCCGAGTTCTCCCTTCTCTCGCCGAATCGCGGCTTGTTATTCGCGAACACAACGGCTAGCGGCGGCGACATGGGGGCGCACGTCTGGTTCCCTGCTTTTCTGCGCGATCACTTACTTCCTCACTGGCGCGTAGAGGGTTGGTCAAAGGACTGGTTTGGCGGGTTCCCTGCGGGACAGTTCTACTTCCCTCTACCGGCGCTGCTGGTCGTCGTGTTGGACCTAGTGCTGCCATACAACGTTGCATTCAAGGTCGTATCGGCGCTCGGATCAATTGCACTTCCGGCAACGGTTTTTGCATTCGGCATAGGACTACGCGTGAGACGGCCTGGTCCGGAACTGATGGCCATTGCGGCGACAGCGTTCCTCTTCTTTCGCGGCATTGGCGCGGACGCTGGATCCCACGAGGCAACGATCCAATTCAACCAGCGCATCATGGGGGGAACGCTGGTAAGCGCCTTGGCGGGGGAGTACTCGTTTTCGATCGCACTTGCACTGTCGTTCGGGTTCCTGGGGGCGCTCGCGTTTTCGTTGAGAACCGGCAGGCGTTCGTGGCTGGCGGCCTTGTTGTTAGCGGCCGTAGTTCTCAGCCACGTAGTTGTCGGAATCTTTGTCGTCGTAGCCGCCATCGTTATTTGGTTGTTCATGCGGCCGCTCCGGACATTTTGGATCGCAGTCGCGATCGGTGCCGTAGGAGCAGCCCTGACCGCGTTCTGGACGTTTCCGCTTCTTGGGAGTTTTGGCTACACGGCGAGCATGCGTTATGAGCGACTGACTTGGTACGTCGACTACCTGTTGCCTATTCAACTTTGGTGGGTATTCGCCCTTGGACTTTGTTCCGCCGTGATCGGTGCAGTACGACGAGACAAGGCCATCCTGGCAATAGCGGTGATCACGTTGGTTTTCGCCGGAGTCTTTCGTTGGTGGCCTGAACTTCATGCGTGGAACCTGCGTTTCCTGCCGTTCTGGTATTTGGGAATGTTCTTGCTTGCTGGAATCGCCATCGCAGAAGCAGTTCGTGCGGTATCGAATGCGTTCGCACGCGCATGGGTCGTTAGGTCAATAGCAAATTCCGACCTCGTGAATTCTGAATTGCAAGACGAACGCAAACGATTCCGAATCGTTCGTACGGCCGCTGCAATCTCGCTTGCCACGATTGTCGTCGTCGGCTCTCTGGGCATGGTTCGGAGCTCCCGTGAATTCCTGGATTTTTGGGCAGAGTGGAACTATTCAGGTTATGAGGACATGTCTGTCGAACACGGCAAGCCGAAGGCTTATCCGGAGCATCTCGCACTGATTGAAACGATGCGTGATCTTCCACCAGGGTTGGCAATGTGGGAAGGAGGTGCGGCTCTAGATGCCTACGGAACTCCACTCGCCCTGATGCTCCTGCCGTACTGGACCGAAGGTCGAATCGGTTCCCTTGAGGGCCTTTACTACGAGTCAGCCGCGAGCACTCCGTACGTGTTCATGGCAGTCGCAGCATTGTCGGGCACTGGCAATTCATCCAATCCCGTGCGCGGCCTCGACTACAGAGGTATCGGCGATTTCGATCTCGGTGTGCGTTACCTGCAAATCCTGGGAGCGCGCTATTACATGGCTCACTCGGACGAAGCGAAGGTAAAGGCCGACGCCCATCCCGACTTGCGCGTGGTTGCCAAGGTTCCAGACAACGATGGGACAGCACCTACCGGTTGGAACATTTACGAAGTAACGGATCAGTCGATTGTTGGCGCATTGGAATATGAGCCAGTTGTTGTAGATGCAAAAGCCGGAACGCAATCCGCATGCTTCGGCCGCCCGCCGGCCGTAGGCGTGAATGATCCTGAACTTGGGCCATGGGAATGTCTTGCTGCGGACTGGTGGGACTCTCCCGAGCAATTGGATCGTCCGCTCGCTTCCGGCGGACCGCCGGAGTGGATTCGTGCGAGTTCCAGGGACGCGGCCAATGTTGAAAAGGTTCCGCTTCCGCCCGTAGAAGTGACCAACGTTCGCGAGACCGATAACTCCGTGGCCTTTCGAGTGTCCTCGGTCGGAGTGCCAGTCGTCGTGAAATCGTCTTATTACCCGGCGTGGAAGGCACATGGCGCTAAGGGGCCTTGGCGTCTCACTCCGAACCTGATGGTCGTTGTGCCAACGGAACGTAACGTGACCCTCAACTTTGAGCGCACGCGGTTGGAATGGCTTGGGATAGCGGTGTCTTTGATCGGTATAGTTGGTCTCGTTTCACTAATACGCTGGCGTCCCGGTTCCCGCCGACGACGGGCCAGAGCACGGTAGACGTAGGGCGCTCAGGTCTAGGATCGACACCCTTACCGTTCTCGGGAGGTGTTGTACCCGGGGCCGGACCGCTGGGCAGCCAGGGTGACGATAGGAGCTCCCACAGCTGTGGCTGACGCGTTGGACACAATCTTCAAGGCATACGACATCCGCGGGCTTTATCCCGAGGAGATCGATGAGGCCGTCGCGCGAAGAGTCGGAAATGCATTTGTGCGATTCACCGCAGCATCAACCGTTGTTGTCGGCCATGACATGCGTGAATCATCGATCCCTCTTTCTGCGGCATTTATCGACGGTGCAACCCTCGCAGGGGCAGACGTGATG
>SHUZ01000177.1 GCA_009694415.1 Acidimicrobiia bacterium | reverse complement strand
GGCAAAGACGATCGCTCCGATGATTGCTTGGATGGCCACAAATCTGCAGGGTAGATGCGCAGCGGTCGCCGCTACGACCCGGGTACCGCTGCAGCCAAAGTCTCCCCTGGAATACTTTGCGCTTCCCGCTCAACAATCAACTCGCCATCGCCGGATACAACCAAGGCGGTCGCACCTACAACGTTCGCGAGATCGAGAACACGCCTCTTGCCCGGCCCCAGTTTGAACTTCCGAACGAAGTCAACAGGAACCTTGATCGCGCCGCGGCCAACAACGCGAACTCGTACCTGCGTCGGCCTTTTACCGGCGTTGAGTACGTAGACAATTTCGCTAGAAGTGGCGGAGATGCGAGCAGGACTGACTACCCAACGTCGGGCTCCGCGGTCGCTACCGACCGCACTTGCAATTGCCCATTCATTCGACGGTTTCGGCGCGACCAAGGCAACTGTGGTCTCAGCAATCACGGCACTGTTCGCTCGCACCTTCAGGGAGAAACCGATATCCGGCGGTAGCACCGACAGGTCTACCGGCACTACAGAACCAACCGGGATCAGCAAGTCGATCGGGGCGACACTCGCGTCGCCGTAAAGGCGCGGCGATACGCGAACGAGCGCCGGCTTCGCGCCAGGGTTGGCTACTGAAAGCGTCTGCGACCTTCCGGAAGTGATCAGCCCGGTAGCAATTTCCCAACGTCGCGCGGCCGCTTCGGTACCTAAAGTCATTGCGAGGCCCTTGCGACCGTCGGTGCCATCCAGCGCGAGGGTCTGTTCGCCGACCACCCGTCCACGCCGCACAGATACAACGGCCGAGACAAGGTTGTCGCGTCGGGCGAAGTCGTGCACCGGAACAGTGACGCGTGTCCGACGGGCGATTATGAGCCCCTGCAACCCCTCAGGTGCCTCAGGGCCTTTGTCTGTAAGGAAATGCACATCCACGATGGCATCGTCATCGAACGCATTGAAAAGCGCGAGCCATAGCGACGCTCCCTTGGCTGTCGTTGCACCGCCGAAAAAAATGCGTGATGCGGGCTCTCGAGCGCATGGACCGACGGCGGCATCACCATTGCCTGTTATCCCATGCGAAACAACTGCTTGTCCTCCGAGCACCTCGACAAGTACGCCAGGTTCGGGCGTGGCGAGCACGTCACCGACACGCACCGCGCGCAGCGATTTTCGGGGCACATCAAAAGAGTGCGACTTCGGAGTTTGTTCGGCACCCGCGAACACGGTCAGCACTGCACGCGTAATCTCGTTACCGACATTGGCCACGTAAATGGTTTCATCGGCGCGTCCGTCGAGAGTCGACGTCCCCTCTGCGCAATACCAAGCCGCGAGCTCATCCTTTTCTGGAATACGCGGTCCGACTGTTGCCGGACTCTCCTTAACCGGTATCGGCGCTGTGAAATTGAGCGCGATGCCAATAACGAGCAGAGCAATTACAACAGCCGCGAGCAGAACGCGCGAACGAGGTGATCCGGTCACGGGGAAGGCACCTCTAATTCGGATCGAGGGTTCCGTTTCCTAGCTCCGAGCCGCCTTAAGGGCGGCCTACCCAACCACATCCAAATGGCCGTGAAGAAGATCGCGATCTGGAGTAGGACCATCAAATAGCGCGTCCACTGCAAACTGTAAGAAAACGAGATCGTTCCGGCATCCGGGTGAGCAAACCCGTTCGCCCACCCGAATGATTTGGTATGAGCGAGGTCTCCATCCTTTGTGTTCGCATGCCAGGCACCATCGAATGCTTGACTCCAAAGCACCTCTCCAGCAGGAACAGGCACTCCGGGTGTTACAGGGACGGCAGACCGCGCATCGAACGCTCTCAGCGGATCCACCTCACCTTGATGCACCGTCTCGTCCGGTAACAACGCTGCTCCTGGGAGAAAGGCGCGATTTTCATACAGCGTGATCCCCGCCGGAGCTTCAAGGCGAACGAGGTCGATCTGCTCTTCTAAACCCGCTCGTAGTTCATGAGGAACCAAAGCGGTCGGAACATCTCCTGGATCCGGACGTTCGGGCATCGCCACATATCGCACTGCCATCGGAGCGAGGAAGCGACCAACACGGTGACTAGTCCGATTGCGAAGCATGTCGACTGCCGTACCAATTAGTTCGCTCGCTCCTCCCGGTGGTGGAGGAAGGGAGGATCGCGCATCTCCTGGGCTGTTAAAGGTGACGCCATATGCAATATCCCCTCGGGGTAATGGGTCAACCGGGATGACCGACGCGTCCCCAACCCACAACACGCGGAACGTGCCATTGGCTTCTTGTGCGCGCATCCACGAGAGCGCTTCCGGCCAATCATGTTCCGGCTGGTGCCACCGTCCACCAGCGGAATCACCAATGAACAAGAGTCCACTCCCAGCCAAAGCGATCACCCCGACAAGGGTTGCGAACTGACGCCACCCAAAGTGAGCGCTCTGCACATCGTGAACGAATGCTTCTGCTCCAACCCCAATTGCGAGTGCAACCGCTAGGGCTGCGGGCACCAGCATCCCCTCAATCGCAGGCATCCAAAAACCGGGAGCGAATCGACTCACCAAAAATGGAACAGCGAACGACGTAATGGCCAACATCCAAAGACGTGCTACCCATGACAGCCGCGCGGCATCGGCGAACAAAATTACGAGGCCGGCCGCGAACACAAACGACCAACCCAAAAGTCCGGTGCCGTTGGACCCAGTTGCGAAACGCAACAGTTCAGGAAAGTTGGCCGAAGTCTCGAAGGCGAACCCTCCCGCCGCTAAACGGTCGCCAGCAGCCAGAAATGCGAATGGCCAAGGCAAGACCAGGATGACGGCTACACCAATCGCACAGGACGCCGCTGAGGCGAGCGCGAGCAGTCGCGCGCGCGAGTCGCGTGCCAGGGGCGCAGCGAGCGCGAATGCAACCAGGACCAGAACGGGAAACAAGATCGCAGGCGGCCATGCCGCTGTCGTCAACGCAACCAGGGCAGCCGTCCCGATGAGCGTGCGCACCCGATTGCGGCCACTGTCATCCTCAAAGTAACCCGCCAGTGCGAGCAATCCGGTGAGAAGAAAAGGGGCTACCGCGTAGAACACGATCGGCCCGAGTCGGCCCGCGGCGATGGCATTGCGCGCGACTGGAATCACTCCGTAGACAAGCGCTGCCGTAATAGCTGGCCAACCGGCTCCCGCTATACGTCTTGCAAGCCTCCATGTGCCAAGCACCCCTACGGGAATCGCAGCCACAACCAGAAGTGTTCGTGCCAGTGACGTCGCTCCAAGTAGTGCCGTCCCCAAGGCAGCGAAGCCAGCCAAAAGAGGGGGGGGTGGGGCAGGCGATCCCAAACCAGAATTGCGCCAGGCAGACGTGAACGTACCAACTAGGTCGCTGACTGAAGACCACGTCGGTAGTTGGCCAACAGCCGCAACCCGTGAAAACAAAAAGCCACGTGAACCGAACAATAAAAAGAAAGCGAAGACCCCTAGAAGCAACGCCTCTGGACTCCGAGCGCTGCTAGACGCCGTGTCGGCGACACCTCTGCCGCGTTCGGAAATTTTCCGCATTCGGTCTTCTGTATGCAGCGACGCCACGAAGAAGTGGCGCAGGCGTGAACTGCCGTGGAACTGCAACGCCTTCAACTCGGCATCCGGAACTGTGCGCCGCGCCTGTGCAACCCTGCGCGCAGCGCGAAGGTCCCCGAGATTGCGCAGATTCCAAGTCCATGCGCGCACAAGACCACGCGCCCTGTCTCGACGGCGTGAGATCAGGAACGCGATTGCTTCAATTGCGTTCAACAAAAACGTGACCGGCGCAAGGTACGACAACGACAACGTCGAGTAGTTCTTTAGTAGCGACCTGAGTCTTCCGCGCTGCAAGGTGTCGACAGATGCTCGCTCGGCCTCATCCCGAAAATGGTCAGCCTTCAAATGCTTCGCGCGCGCGTTCGGGGCAACCATCGTTCGCGCGCCCACGATCCCTGCTCGCCAGCACAGATCTAGATCCTCGCCACCTGGAAAGGTCGCTGGATCAAATCCACCCAGCTCCGCGAAGAGGTCCGCTCGCACGAGCATCATCGCATCGGAGACGTAGAACACATCTCGGACACCATCGTGCTGCTCCTGATCTATTTCGCCAGGCTCGACCATTGAATGCGGTTCCCCGAAACGGTCAATTGAAAGTCCGACCTCGACCAGAACCTCGGGGTTTGCGTAATCGACAAGTTTTGGACCCACGATCCCGGCGTTCGACCTGTAGGCCTCTTCGACTAGCAGGCGAATGGCGTCTACATCAGGAATGACATCGTCGTGAAGAAACACCAGGAACATCGCGCCGCTAACTGACCCCAGCGCTTCGTTTGCGGCAGCCGCGAATCCGATGTTCTCTGGGATTCTCCGCACGAACGCATTTGGCAACTTCAAAGCGACGCGTGGCGTCGGATCGACTTCTGATCCTGAGTCGATCACCAACACCGTCAGTTCTGGATAATCAGAACTCGCGAGTGCCTCAAGTGCCTCGTCGAAACAGGCATCCGGATCCTTAGTAACCACCACGGCGACAACGGGCGGGATACTCGCGAGAACTACGTCCGGAGCATCGCCATCTGAGGTTGGCGGGCCGTCTGAGGGCGGCACTGCTTCGTCCATGGGGCCATTCAGCCTATGTCCAACATGCCGCGGGTATCGGAATGGCGCGAGACCTGAACGCACCCGGAAAGGCAGGCCACCTTTTCGGCTGCTTGTTCCGGATGCTTGCTCCGGATGCTTGCTCCGGATGCTTGCAATAGTTAGCAATATGGGTTACAGTGCACGCACCTCAAACCAAGGAGCCACCCATGAGTTTCGACGTCCGCAAAAACGCAACCGACGCTATGTACGTCGTCGTAGGAGTAGGCGTGCTCGGATATCAGCAAGTCCAAGTGCGCCGGCGCGAAGCCACCACGCGTTTCGACGGCATGGCGCGCAACACCCGAGAAGGCATCGACTCGCAGGCCGAAGCCCTAGGTACCCGCACCGATGGCTGGACCGAGACCTTCGGATCAGTTCTCGGAACCGTAAGCACCCAGGTGCT
>SHUZ01000176.1 GCA_009694415.1 Acidimicrobiia bacterium | reverse complement strand
TTCAGCTGGCTGAATTAAGCCCGGGATTGTCGTCGTTGTCGTCGCTGGCAGGGTCGTGGTGGTGGTCGCAACTGAGGCGGCTGACCGCGTGGACAACACGACCGTTCCCGTATCGTCTGCGCGCGTCAGTGTGAAAGCCGCGACGGAAAAAACGATGAGTCCGACGACTGCCCCGAGCAATATCCAGATCCACGACTTGCTGGTTAGATCCACGGGCATGATTCTATGTTTCGGATCGCCTGGCGCGCGGTCAATCGTTTATTCGGGCTGTGACTAGGCAGTCGGCTGACGCTCTTCGTCGAGTAGCGCAGCGAGTTCCGCGTCTGTCGCCAGTATGCCAAGTCGCAGGTCGAGCAGGAAGTCGACGATCTCGGCTCCCGAGATGAGGTCCCTAGGACCGAATCGGACGAGCGCCTCGTCGATCATGCTCACTAAGTTTGTTTGCTCGAGCATCTGATCCCCTTCTGGTCGAATGCCAAGATTGTACTAGGTGGGGAGACAGTTTCGGACGCGATTCACCGCGACCCGCAAATATTCCAATATGCCGAGAACCGCCGCTTGATTCTTAGTCCTATGTGGCTTCGTCTAGGCCCTGGATCAATGTGTTCCAGGCGAGGGTCGCGCACTTGATACGGACTGGAAATTTCACCACCCCTTGCAGGGCTTCAAGGTCGCCTAGCCGCACTCCCTTTAGGTCGTCCTCAAGATCTGAACCGTCTTGCTCACCCTCAAGTTTGGATTCATGGATCGACATGAGTGCTTTGAATGCCCGCGTGAGTTGGCGAACTTCGGCGATGGTCTTGCCCTTCACTGCAGCACTCATCATCGAAGTCGATGCCTGGCTGATAGAGCATCCTTGACCGGCGATCTTGAGATCAGTTACAACGCCATCGTCGACATCAAGGTAAAGCACTACCTCATCTCCGCAGAGGGGGTTGAAGCCCTCGCTTTTGACAGCGGGCGGTACAGGTAGCTCACCCCTATTGCGCGGTGCGCGGTAGTGGTCGAGGATGATCTCTCTGTAGAGGTCTTCAAGTCCTGACATAACTTCTTGATCCTAGATCGCGAAGAACTTTTCGGCGTTCTTCAAGGCTGAGACGAGCGCGTCTACATCGTCCTCGTCGTTATATATATAGAACGAGGCCCTACTTGTGGCGGGGACTCCTAGGACGCGCATAAGGGGTTTGGCGCAGTGATGACCAGCGCGAACACAGACCCCGTACTCGTCGAGAACCTGGGAAACATCGTGAGCGTGGATTTCCTGGAGTAGGAATGAGACAGCGCTCCCTCGGGCCGCCGGATCGCGCGGTCCATAAATCGTGATGCGATCCTCGAAGTTGGCTTCAAGGGCGCCGAGCGCGTAATCCGTTATAGACACCTCGTGAGCGCGCACGTTGTCCATTCCTAGGTCCTCGAGGTAGTCAATCGCCGCGTGCCATCCGATCGCTTCTGTGATCGCTGGCGTACCGGCCTCGAATTTCCACGGGAGTTCGTTGGTCGTGAATCCGGTCTTGGTGACGTCTCGGATCATCTCGCCTCCTCCCAAGAACGGTGGCATTGCTTCGAGGAGTTCAGAACGTGCCCAAAGCGCGCCGATGCCGGATGGCCCGAGCATCTTGTGCGCCGAAAATGCGACGAAGTCGGCATCCCAGGCGGTTATGTCGGTGACTAAATGCGGCACCGATTGGCATGCGTCGACGAGGACTAGAGCTCCGGCGGCATGCGCTGCTTGCACCAATAGTGGTATGTCGTTGATTGTTCCGAGCACGTTTGACGAAGCGGTTACCGCCAACAACTTCGCGTTGTGCAGTAGTTCATCGAGGCCGTCTAGATCTAGGACGAAGTCCGATGTAATTGGCGCCCAACGCAATTCGATACCGCGCTCCTCTGCCAACATGAGCCACGGAACCACGTTTGCGTGGTGCTCCATTTCGGTGAGGACGATTGCATCGCCTTCGACGAGGTTCGACCTGGCCCAGGAATATGCCACGAGGTTGATTGCCTCGGTCGCATTGCGCAGGAATATGACCTCGCGGGTAGAGGGAGCGCCTATGAAGCGCGCTACAGCGGCGCGAGATGCTTCGAACTTGGCACTCGCTTCCTCGGCGATCGTGTACACGCCGCGATGAACGTTCGCGTAACTCTCGCGTGCAAGGCGGTCCATTGCTTCGAGGACCTGGATGGGCTTTTGGGCACTAGCGGCGGAGTCGAGGAACACGAGAGGGTGCCCGTTCACTACCCGTTTCAGGATTGGGAAGTCCGCTTTTACTCTGGCGACATCAATGGAACTCATCGTCTTGTTGCTCACGCAACTTGCGCGCGGAACGCGTCGAAACCGTCGGCTTCGAGCTGCTTCGCCAAGTCTGGCCCGCCCGTCTGCACCACGCGACCGTCAAGAAGAATGTGCACTACATCGGGGCTGAGATGGTTGAGGATTCGCTGGTAGTGAGTGATCAGCAGAATGCCCAACTGCGGTCGATCGTTGCGCACTTCGTGAATTCCGTTTGCCACGACGCGGAGAGCATCGATGTCAAGACCGGAATCCGTCTCGTCGAGAACGGCCAAGTCTGGCTCCATGAGCGCCATCTGGAGAATCTCGTTCCGCTTCTTTTCTCCGCCGGAGAAACCTTCATTGAGATAACGCTGCGTGAAGCGGTCGTCCATCCCGAGCCTGCGGGTCCATTCGATAAGCGACATCCGGACCTCGAGAACCGAAAGATCTGAGATTCCTTTTCGTATTGCCATCGATTGCCGTAGGAAGTTGAGCACGCTCACGCCGGGGATTTCTTCTGGGTGCTGGAAACCGAGGAACAGACCGCGGGCGCCTCGCGCTGGCGTGTCGAGTCCAGTTATGTCCTCGCCCTTAAACAAGATGTGTCCTTGCGTGACTTGGTACGCAGGATTACCTAGGAGCGTGTTTGCAAGTGTTGATTTACCCGACCCGTTCGGGCCCATCAAGACATGAACCTTGCCTTGCTCAACCGACAGGGAGAGGCCGTTGAGAATTGGGACACCGTCGGCTTCAACGTGAAGGTCGTTGATCTCTAAGAGGTGCGCCGGCGTATCGATCTCGGGATCTTCCACCAGAATGGGCTTATTCACAGCACCGATCCTAATACCACTATCTCCGTAGTGGAAACTCGTAATAGACGTAGGTCCCGTCGAACCAAAGGTCCGGGTCAATCAATGGGTACTGGGGTTCCGACGTGAGATTGCCGGTGCATGGCCGGTATTGCTCGGAACTGGCCTCGCAGAGGTATGACTTGTTATCGGTGTTGTCGATGACCAATTGCCAAAGCTGCTTGGCACATTGTGCTCCGGTAGGAAGCGAAGGAATCAATATTTTGTCAACTGCGGCGAGCGTTGCTCCAGGCCTGATTTCGCTGCGATAAAGCAACGAGAGCACCCGTCGGTCTAGAAGCGAGGGCGACCAAAGGGGAGATGGATTGTCGGTCCCGTCGGCATACATGATGCTTGAAGCACATGTCGAGTGGTCCAGACCGATGGCGTGCAGCAACTCGTGGGTAGTCACGCGATTGCGTGCGAATTGGGCGAGGTTTTTGTCGACCACCACTATCACGGATCGAATCTCCCCACCGTGCTCTGTGTCATCTCCCACCCTTGGTTGCGCCACACCGTCAGCATCGGGCGGGTACTTATGAGTACCGAGAAGCGTTGCGAACCTATTTCGGTCTACGAAGTGAACGACGATGTCAGCGGTCGACGGCTTATCCGTCACGGCAACCGTGAGTGGCGCCATGAGTTTTGAAAGCACGGCGGCATTTTCATGAACACGAAGAAGATCCTCGCCATTAGGGTCACCTTTCAGCGCGATCGTGACGTCGTGGTTCCATTTCTGAACTGCTGGGGTCGCGCTGCTCTTGCTCGCGTCGTCGGGGCCACCGTGTATCGCCATTTCGATAAACGCAGACTTCTCGTCCGCCGAGACGTTCACGATGCTTGTGTGTGCTCGGTTGTCGCGCACCGTTGATTCCCGTTGATCGTCAGAGCTGCAGGCGCCGAGGAACGCGACCAAGGAGACTGCGATCGCGATTGATCTTGTGCCGAGGGTCGGTCTAGATGTCCTGAGGTTGGTCATTGCCGTGCGATTACCAACCGCGTGCGACCCAGTCATCTAGATGCGGTCGCTCTGTACCAATCGTCGTGTCCAGTCCGTGGCCTGGGAACACGAGAGTTTCGGCCGGCAACGTCAGCAGGCGTCGATCGATTGAGCCGATGATCTGGTCGAAACTGGAGCCTTCGAAATTGGTGTTTCCGGGACCGCCTGGAAACAACGTGTCGCCGCTGAACAGCACCGGGTGACCGACCAGATGGAAGCAGGTGGAGCCAGGCGTGTGACCTGGTGTGTGCATTGTGCGCAGGCGGAGGTCGCCGACGGACAGAAGATCGTCGTTTGAAAGTGTGAAGTCGTAAGCGGGCAGCATCGACGCGTCTTGGGTTGGAATGCCGATGTCTATACCCGCGTCGCGCATTGCTTCGACAGCTTGGATGTGGTCCCAATGGCCGTGCGTTGTGAATACTTGGCTCACGCCTGTTGCTCTGCTCACCTCAAGAAGCAACTCATGCTCGTTAGCGGCATCGATGATGACGGCAGCGCCGGTGTTCTTGCACCGGATCAAGAACACATTGTTGTCGACCGGCCCGACAACGAGTTTGTCGATGCGCACATCTGATGTCTCATAGTGAGCGGACCGTGTCGGCCCGAAGAGTCGGCCAGACGACTGTGACGTGTTCATGCTGGATGAGGATACCGCCGATGCGCTTGCATGATCGGAGCCGATGAGAGGCTGCGGCCTCTGCGACCATCTGGGACGGCTGCCGCGTCACGTGGATGCTGAGTGGATGCCGGGTGGATACCGCGCCGGTTGGTCAAGTACCGTCGATCCGCGTATGGACTTCAACGACTCACCGCTACAAGCCTCTTTCCGAAAGGAAGTTCGGGCCTGGCTCGGAGAACATCTCGCCGAGCGGTTCTCGACAATCGGCGGGCGTGGCGGCCCTGCCGACGAGTCCAACTGGG
>SHUZ01000175.1 GCA_009694415.1 Acidimicrobiia bacterium | reverse complement strand
CCTTGACCTCAACTACGAAAACCCCAAGCGGTGTGATCGCGACGAGATCAATCTCAAGTGTATCTTGGCGGTCGGGTAGGAAGAGATTGGTGATAAGAATTGCACCCGGAGTAAGGCGACTTCGAAATGTCCCTGCCACTCGACGCTCGCCGTCATTCGCAAACGGGCCCGCCTGGCGGATCTCGATCATGAACGTCTAACTCCTTTCGATCGATCGTCTGGTAACGCTGCCAGCAATTCGCCTGCGTCGGCATAGCGTCGCTTCGGGTTGGCGGCCAGACATCGAGGAAGCACTAACTTCCACGCCGCGGGAATCTCGTCCGGGAATCCGTCTTTTTGATCCTTCGTCAACACCTCGACGGACTTGGTGAACAAGAATCCGAGAAGTTGCCCAAGAGCCCACACATCCATCGTCTTGGTGACGGACGTTTTACCTCCCCGATCGCTAAGTTGTTCTGGCGCGGCCCACGCGTCGCTCCCTGCCTGGCCTGTGTTGGCCCCGCCTTTCCTCGCGATGCCGAAATCTGTGACGATGGGTTCATCCCCCCGAAAAAGCACGTTCGTGTCTTTCAAATCCCGGTGAACAACATTCTGACTGTGTAGGTACGCCACGGCCTGCACGATCTTCCGATAGACCCGTGCTTTCTCCTTGGGGGTAGGGACGGATTCGACGAAATCAAAGAGGTCGCCACCGTCGACCCAATCCAATTCGACTGCAAGCCCACCTGCAAACGGGTGCACCTCACGCAGTCGGACGATGTTCGGATGCTCAAGCCGCTGAAGCAAACTGGCTTCTTTGACCAGAGCGTCCAGTTGCCACCCCGCCGTTCTCGTGCCGCCGCCGCGAATGAGCTTGATCGCTACGAATTCGGATTCTTTGCGTCCCTTCCATACCTGCCCCATCCCTCCTGCGTCGACAAATTCAACATCCGTGAATCCCAGTTTTCGCAGGACATGGGCGGTCGATACCTCCGGTTTCTCCTTTTTCCGAGCGAGACCCTTCTTAGGCGGAGTACCGAGCCAAGCGTCAAGCACCAAGAGTGCCGCACGGCGATCTTGTTTGCCGCTTAACAGCGCCACGCAGCGCGGGCACCCGTTGCTCTTGGCCCGGCGAGGACGGCAGCGTGGGCAGTCAAAGAGGAGCTTTCGGGCGGCTGTCAGAAGTTCACGACGGCGCTCGAAGAGACGTCCCGCCAGACCCGCACCGCCAAGCACCGTTTCGCTCAGGTGGATAAGCGGTTTATCTTGAAGATGCGAGGCCGCCCCCTCAGCGCCCTTGTCTTCTGGCATCTTCAGCGACCACGTGAGGTCGCCGGGGCTAACGAAACGGAGGAGAGGCGCAGCTCGTACCAACGCCTCTGCTACTGTCTGGAGGGTCACATCGCGGAGGTTGTCGGGAACCACTTCGGCTACGTCCATTGGGACTGCGAGCCACATGCCATGCGTACGGTAAGCGTATTCCGGTGGGGCGTTCTTTCCGAGCGGCACGAACTGGGGCTTCTCGCCACACTTGCCGCGATCTTCGAGCTCTTCGACGATGTCTTTCCGTTTGTAATAGCCATCGACTCGACGACGGACCTGGACATCGCCCCAGCCCGCCCCTTCCTCGAAATCCGTGGCAGATGCCTTTTGGGTTAGGATCTCGGTCTCTTCGATTGCGGCTCCATCGGTCAGATATTCAGGCGCCTCGAGGCGGCTGACAAGGGCATAGGCTTTATTTGTATTGGCGTCGCCCGCCTCAGAAATATGCAGTTTCATCACCTGATAGTATTTTTCTTCCCACAGGAATACGGCGCCACGGAAAAGTCGTTTCGGGGCGCGGTCGCACTGCTCTTCTAGGAGGGGCTCGGTTTCGGTACTACCGACGTAGACTGGAATTTTGTACTGGCCCAAACTACGGAGAGGGATCTCGCGGGCACGCCTTTCGCCAGCCGCACGAAGGATCCAGACCTCCTCCTCGAAGCGGACGCCTTCCTCCTCCTTACCAAGTAAGTCGAATGCTTGTTTGAAGGCGGGCCCAAAAAACGGTGCATCTCGCGTTTCGTCGAGAACGTGGTCCAGCGCCGCGCCCCTCACGTGTTCCTGCACAACGTAGGGATTGTCGGGCTCGACGACGATCTCTTCAGGCTCGGCGCGGTCACCGATCAACTCGTCGATGTGTTCGTACCAATACTGATCTAGGTAGTTTGCGCCGGCGATGTAGACAAGGAGTCCGTCCGACTTCCGTCCCGCTCGGCCGAGCATCTGCCATGTCTTTGCGATCGATCCCGGGTAGCCGAGAAGTACCGCGGCATCGAGTTCCCCGACGTCGATGCCCAACTCGAGTGCGGAGGTCGCAAGCAGTAATGGAACATTGCCGTGGCGAACCTCGTATAGTTTTGGGAGTTTCTCGTCGGACGGCTGCGCCGCGCAGTAGACGATCACATTTTTGCTTCCGTGCTTTCTGCGGATGACCTTCTGCATGTAGAACAGCGCGGGAATGTTGTCTCGAAAACCGATGGTCCTAGCGCCACCCTCGAAGGCCAGCGGCGCAAGCAGACGGGTCGCGAAGGCATCCAGCCGTTCGCCATCCGAAGAGACAGGCAGCAATATCCGGCGGTGCTGAGGCGCGCCGTTTTCGCTTTCGGAGATCACCGTAGCTGGCGCGCCGAAGACGCTTTGTGCGGTGTCTTGAGGATCTCGGATCGTTGCGCTGCAGGCGAAGAACTGGACCTTGAAAGGATCGCCTCCGCACAGGTGGACCATCCGCCTGACTCGGCGCAGGACGTTGGCTAAGTGCGCGCCGAATACGCCCCGGTAGGCGTGCAGTTCGTCGATGACCACCAGTCGCAATCCTTTGAAAAAGTATGCCCATTCGTCAGGAGTGCCCAACATCTTCACTTCTGGCCCCTTTTCCTTGTGGGCCCGCGGCAAGATGGCTCGGACGAGCATCTCCGGGTTGCTGAGCAGTAGTCGTGGCTGTTTCGCGCGGATGTCGGAGCGGAAGTCTTTCGGAACGGCACCGTCATATCGCGCAAATGGAAGCTCCGAGCCACCGAGACTACAACTTCTCAGGTACGCTTCCAGTTCGTCAGCCTTCCGCTCCTCGGCCTGCTTGCCAGTAAAGAATCGCTCAAGGGCGTCGAGCTGGTCCATGACAAGGGCATTGATCGGTGCCAAATAGAGGACCGTTGAGTTCGGCGAACCGGCAAGCAGGTGCGCAGCGAGGGCCTGATAGCAAAGGGACTTACCTGAGGCGGTAGCGGTAGCCACGACGACGTTCTCGCCGCGCAGTCCCGCTTGGATTCCCTTGACCTGATGCGAGTAGAGATCGTTGGGAAGAAGCGAGGTTGCTTCAGGCCGAAGCCCTCGCAATTTGGTTTTGGCGACAATTTTGGCTTTCCGAGGCCTGAAAATCTCACGCGGGACGCCAGCCCGCTTCTCAGCAATGCGAAGGAGGATTTTAAGGGAAGCGTCGAGACTGAACTGAACGTCGCGCAAACCAATAGTGGTTGCTTTCATACTGGCCGGTGGGCCGTCATTCGCTAGTTTGCCCAGTTCCGTGCGTGCCTCGGGTAAGTAGCGTTGGCAACCACAGCAGTAGAAACCCGGAGCCACGGACTCCAACTTCTTCGGAAATCCCGGCATTCGGACTGGAATCCACTCCCTCGTGGCGAACTTTTCGCCTGCCACTCGAATGCTGCGAGCATGCGGGATGTTCTCAGGAGAGTACGCGATCTGCCAGGCGTCCGTCGCTTTACAAATGGAGCATCGCAATGACTTCCGCCTTCCCTTATATCTAAGTCTTGTGAGATCAGTCCCATTATATCGCGCAGCAACGCTCGTAGGAGGGTTGGGGCAAAGGTGGCCTGGAAGGCGTCCTCACCGGCGTGCGTGTCGCCGACGACGCGCAGGCATACGCCCATGATCATGGGGCCGTGCCGCTGCACGAGGGTTTCGAAGGCGACCTCATCGCGCCGGTCCAGGATCGCCCCGTCAGTGAGATCCAGGCCGGCGACGCCCTCGCGGCGCAGAAAACGGAACAACTCCCCGAGCAGGCTTCTGGACATATGCGGTTTCTCCAGCAGGCGTTGTCCCATTAGCACGTTGGACGGCTTGATGTCGCGATGTATGATCCACTTTTGATGCGCATGCTGGATCGCCTGTGTGAGAAGCACAAGGTGCAGAGTCAGGGATTCGCACGTTTCTCGGACGAATACCTGTACCAAGTCTTGCATCTGGCAAGACTGGGGCTTCGCACGAAAACTTTCTCGTGGGCGAAGGCTTGAGTCCTTGTCCGAGAGCCGGATGCGGGAAATCCGCCTGTCCGGTTCGACGAGCGGGAGGTAGAAACGGAGCAAGGTGGGATAATCTGGCACCGGCAACCGAAAGGGCCGGCAACACGCATGGCCCACCTACACCACCGCGCTACCTCTCGACTCTACGCTCGACCGGAGCAGTGAACGCGCGCTAGGGCGACTAGCTTTTCTCGACCGAAGAGTCGAACGCGCTTGGGCACCTCGGTCCGCCCAACGCCCGCCCAGCCGACGCGCGTTTTCGATCGTATTGCGAATCTAGTGTTCGTCGATCGGACAAGCCCGCTCGACAGAAACTTGGGGCAAGAAGAGATTGGCGTTCTGGGGTATCGTCATTGTCGCACGACGGCCTACAAGTACTTGGTGTTTGCGGTGGTGGCGCCGTTCGGAAGAAAAAAGTGGTTCCCGCCAAAAAGTTGCTACGGTCTGCAAATGCCACCCCGAGAAAGTCGGGCAGTGGAGAAAGGAAGCCGGCCACGGGACAAGAAGTAGCGGGGGATAAAAATCGGGCATCGTCCCGATTCGTCCCCCCGATTATCCCCCGAAATTTATCCCCAAACTTAAGCGACGCAAGTCAAGTAAGATTAGGGAGTTGTGAAGAGGCCCCTCCCGGATTCGAACCGGGGATGGCGGATTTGCAATCCACTGCCTTACCGCTTGGCTAAGGGGCCGTCAGCAGAAATGCCTTGTTCGTTACAATCGGCACCGACGGATGATTACTTTAATCTTAGGCTAGGTCTCCTTGC
>SHUZ01000017.1 GCA_009694415.1 Acidimicrobiia bacterium | reverse complement strand
CGACAGCGTGCCGGCGCCGCCACTGGCACGCGCACAGGATTGGGCAACCGTCGATCTCGACCTCGGCGATGGAGTGAAGTCCTATCGCCGCGAGCTGAACACGATGCCGCAGTGGGCCGGTTCATGTTGGTACTACCTGCGCTATCTCGACCCCGCAAACTCCAGCGCGTTCGTGTCACGCGAAGCGGACGAATATTGGATGGGCGGCGAAGAAGGCGAAGCTGGGGGAGTAGATCTTTATGTCGGTGGGGTCGAACATGCCGTACTGCATCTTCTCTATGCGCGGTTCTGGCACAAGGTCCTGTTCGACCTTGGACATGTAACGACCAAGGAGCCATTCAAGCGCCTGTTCAACCAGGGATATATCCAGGCAGCCGCGTTCACCGATGCCCGCGGCACCTATGTCGAGGCGGCCAACGTTGTGGAACGCGATGGTGGCCACTTCCTCGGCGATGAGCCCGTGCAGCGCGAGTTCGGCAAGATGGGCAAGAGCCTCAAGAATGTCGTAACGCCCGATGACATCTATGGAAATTATGGCGCCGACACGTTGCGTCTGTATGAAATGTCGACCGGACCGCTCGACGCGTCTCGACCTTGGAGCACGCGTGACATCGTTGGTGTCCATCGTTTCCTGCAGCGGCTTTGGCGCAACGTTGTTGACGAAGAAACCGGCGAGGCGCGCATCGATCCAGAGCCCGCCGATGAAGAAACCCGTCGACTTCTTCACCAAACAATCGCTGGAGTTAGCGAAGACATGACAACGCTCGGTTTCAATACGGCCGTAGCGAAGTTGATCACGTTGAATAACCGGCTTACGCAGGTAGTCGGCGAGCAGGGTGTAGCACCAGAGGAAATCGTCGTGCCGCTCATCTTGATGGTTGCACCTTTGGCACCACATATAGCGGAAGAACTGTGGGAGCGCGCTGGAAACGATGGGTCGCTATCCCGCGAGCCGTTCCCTGTTGCTGATCCTGCTTGGCTTGTAATGGAAAGCGTGGAGGTGCCGATCCAGATCAACGGGAAAGTGCGTCATCGCGTGCTGGTGCCCACTTCAGCCGACGAGGCCGCCACGGAAGCCCTTGTTCGCGCCGACCCCGTTGTCGGTTCACTATTGGAAGGCAAGACGGTTCGCAAGGTTGTAGTGGTTCCAGCCAGACTGGTGAACTTCGTCGTCGGTTAGGCGCAATGCTCAGCACTTCGCGCTAGTTGCCTAGTGACACCGTCGGTCTTGGCTGATACGTTCGGTTGCCTTCCTCCTGCAACTTCCTCCTGCAGTCCAGCGCATGCCTCCTCTCGGAGTCGCGCCCAGCCAGCCGGAGGTCTCAGTGTCCGATATTCCCATCCCACGTCGTCCCGAGTTTCGGAACTCGCCATTCGTAGAACTGGGAGATCGTTCACGTGATTTCGCGGCCAATCCGCGCGTGCGCGCGGTCGCGCTTATCGCCGTGTCGGCCGTTGCTGGCCTTGTCTGGTTCGGCCTTGGCAGTTCTGGCGGTGAACCAACCGGCGTAACGTCGCCGAGCACTGCAAACACGGCTTCTCGATCCACCACTACAACAACCGAAGTGAAGAAGGAACTGCTAGTTCATGTTGCGGGAGCAGTACTTCGACCGGGGCTCGTTCGGCTGTCAACTGGTGACCGTGTCGCTGATGCGATCGCTGCTGCAGGCGGCGGACTTCCCGATGCCGACCTAGATCGACTCAACCTTGCGGCTCTCGTGGCCGACGGTGAACGCGTTGCAGTGGCGCGCGTCGGCCAACCCGCACCGATTGCTCCCGGATCCAGTAGCCCATCTTCGGCCTCCGGAACTTTGGATGGACCGATCAACATCAACACAGCAACTCAAGCCGACCTCGAGACACTTCCAGGGATAGGTCCCACCCTGGCCGCGGCGATCATTGCCACCCGTGAACGCCTCGGGGGGTTCGATCAAGTCGAACAACTGCGCGAGGTGCGCGGCATCGGAGATCTTCGCTTCGCGGATCTGCGCGAACTCGTGGTCGTGTGACGGGACCGCTAGCAATACTTCTGGGCGTTCTCAGCGGGTTGATGATCGGCGAACGGTTCGGTCCCTCCGATGCGGTTATGCCGATGCTGACCGGCATTGCCCTCGTCGTGCTCGCGTACATTTTCCGGGGTCGTGGTGGAGTGATAATCGCTGTGTTAGCGGTTGCATTCCTTGCCACAGCATGCATGCAACGCGCACTTGATGGAATCGAGAGTTCACCGCTTCGCGCCCCGGCAACGCAATACCGCTCTAGCCACCTCGTGGGAACGCTCGTAGAAGACCCCTCGGGACCGCGTTTTGTTGCTCACGCTCTCATGCGCGTTGCGAGTTTCGATGGAACCGGTGCCGGTGGCCGCACGGTCGTGGCGGTTGCCGGCGGCGATGACGCATCACGCCTTCGGGTGCTCGAATCGGGCGACATGCTGACTATCGACGGAACCCTCGAACCTCTCGAGGGTTACGACGCGCGCCTCCGTTGGCGTCATGCAGTAGCTCGCGTGCGCGTCAATGAATTGATCTCATTTTCTGGACCGACCAACCCGGTAGCGAGACTGGCGAACTATCTGCGGGAAACTGTGTTGCGCGGAACAAGTGTTTTGCCACCCACGGAACGATCCCTGTTGGCCGGTTTCCTGCTTGGCGACACGCGCTCTGTTCCTGAACAAGTGGTGGACGACTTTCGTTCGTCGGGGCTCGGTCATCTGCTCGCAGTAAGCGGTGCCAATGTCGCTTTCGTACTCGCACTCGCAGGACCCGTTTTGCGGCGCTTCGGGCTCGGCACGCGTTTCGCCGGAGGGTGCATTGTGCTGCTGATATTCGGCACGATGACTAGGTGGGAACCGTCGGTGTTGCGCGCAGTAGCGATGGCAACGCTCGTGATGTTCGCTACGTACGTAGGTCGTCCCGCCACGGGTGCACGCGTTCTAACACTTGCGGTCACGGCATTGCTTCTTGCCGACCCGTTCCTTTTGCATTCCGTCGGCTTCTTACTTTCATCGGCGGCATGCGCAGGAATTATTTGGATCAGTCCCTGGATCGCCGCGCGACTGTGTGGTCCACCGGTCCTTCGTGAAGCAATAGCAACGACCATGGGAGCCCAATTGGGGGTAACCCCCATCCTGCTCCCGGTGTTCGGTACGGTGCCTCTCGTTGCGTTGCTTGCAAACCTTCTCGCTGCTCCAGTCGTTGGGCCGCTCACGGTCTGGGGCCTAATAACAGGCGCCATTGGCGGGGCAGTGACCGGAGTACTCGGTCCAGGCGCGCCATGGATCCTCCAACTCCCAACCTTCACGCTGGTTCGTTGGATTCGCACCGTGGCATCTGTCGCGGCCGTCCATCCGCTCGCGATCGATGCGCGGGGTGCGTGGGCAACCTTGTCGGTTGCGGCAATCGTGGGAGCCGTTCGGGTCGTTAGGCTCCAGACCCGTGGCGGCATACGTGGTGAAGGTGACCGACCCAGCGCTTCGGTCTCAGGTTCTCGGTGACCTACTTGACAGGTTGGTCGGCGATGAAGACCGTGGACTCGTCGTGGAGACGTTCACCGTTCCCAAAGGATCGGGGACGGACGGTGATGGCGATGTCGTTGTACCGCCCAGTGATAGTGGCGGTACAGACGACGGCAGGGCTGGCGGAGAATCATCAGTCGTGTCCGGCATTGTGAATGCCGCGCAGAGCCCGCCCTTCATGACGGCGAAACGGATTGTCGTGGTGTACGACCACGGCCAGTTGACCGTTGTGGATGCTGAGCCAGTTGTTACGGCGCTCGACTCTTTGTTGGATACGACCGACCTCGTGTTTGTTGCAGGGACAGGACGTGTCGCTAAAAACTTGGCGGACGCCTTGAAGAGCGCGGAAGTGGTTGGTGCCGATTCGGAAAAGACCCAAGACGTTTTGGTCACAGAGTTAGCCCGCGTCGGTTTGTCGTTTCGCAACGACGCTTCCAAGTTGGTAACCGAGCATCTTGGAGAAGATGCCGGGAGGTTGCCCGCGCTGCTCGATTTGTTAGCCGCCACGTTCGGACCCGGTGTCACATTGACGGCCGCCGACGTCGAGCCGTACCTCGGGGACACCGGATCGGTGCCTACGTATATGTTGACCAATGCCATCGAAGAAGGCGATGTTGCCAGCGCGCTTGAGACCTTGAATCGGCTGCTTACCGTTACAAGCCCGCGACAACCGAAGCCGCTCCATCCGCTGCAGGTACTCGCCATTTTGGCGGGCCGTTACAGACGGTTTCTGCGCCTAGACGATCCATCGATTCGCACCACTGAAGACGCACATGCCGCGCTCGGCGGTAAAGGAAGCTCGTTCCCCGCGAAAAAAGCACTCTCGGCTTCTCGCTCGCTTGGAATCGAAGGCATGCGTCAGGCAGTCGATCTGTTGCATCAAGCCGATCTCGACTTGAAGGGTGCTACCGCACTTAGCGGTGACGCCGTGATCGAAGTGCTGGTTGCGCGACTAGCAGCGTTGCACGGTCGGAGCGGGAGTGGCAGAAAAACTCGACCGCGCGAAGGCGCACGACTGTGACCACCGGCCTCTAACCACCAGCCTCTAACCACCAGCCGTTTACCCAGTGACTATGAAGCGGCTTTGTTCGCTGCTTTCATAAGGCGCGAGGTTCGGCGTGCGGCCTGGTTCTTGTGGATCGTGCCTTTGGCGCTTGCCTTGTCGATGCGCTTCTGTGCGGCGACAACGGTTACGCCCATGTTTTCGCTTACCTCGGCAATTGCGCGGCGAGCGGACTTGGTGCGGGTCTTCAGCTCGGAGCGCACCGCGACATTGACGACGCGACGCTTCTCGTTCTGGCGGTTCCGCTTCTTCTGACTTTTTATGTTTGCCACAGCGCGTTAAGACTCCAGAGGGCGTTCTAGGAACCCGAGGATCGTAGCAGTCGGCGCTCAGATCACTCCGTTCGTCGCTACATTCGGCGCTCGCGGCGC
This sequence comes from Acidimicrobiia bacterium, assembly GCA_009694415.1. Taxonomy (GTDB): domain Bacteria; phylum Actinomycetota; class Acidimicrobiia; order IMCC26256; family JAENVU01; genus SHUZ01. The sequence goes on along the minus strand of SHUZ01000017.1, from coordinate 23,427 downwards.
TGAAGCGGCGAGAATGGCGCGGTGATTCAGTTAGACCGTCTTCGCAACCTCGCGATCATCGCCCACATCGACCACGGCAAGAGCACCCTGGCAGACCGCCTGCTCGAATTGACCGGTGCGGTTGATGCCAGGGATATGCGGGCTCAGTACCTCGACTCCATGGATATCGAACGTGAACGGGGCATCACGATCAAGGCCCAGAACGTGCGTCTGTTCTGGCATGACCATGTAATCAACCTGATCGACACGCCAGGACACGTCGACTTTGGTTACGAAGTGAGTCGCAGTCTGGCCGCATGCGAAGGCGTGATTTTGCTCGTCGATGCCAGCCAGGGGATTGAAGCGCAAACGCTCGCCAACTGTTACCTGGCAGTGGAGAGCAACTTGGCGATCGTGGCGGCCGTCAACAAGATTGACTTGCCTGCCGCAGATCCAGACCGAGTGTGCGAAGAAATCGAACGTGTTCTTGGGCTGCCCGCAGAAGATGTCTTGCGTATCTCCGCCAAGACTGGCGAAGGCATTGTCGAATTGCTCGATGCGGTCTTGGCAAAGATTCCTGCACCTACCTGCGATGACACTGCCGGCCTACAAGCACTCATTTTCGATTCGCACTACGACCCGTACCGCGGCGTGATCAGCGCGGTCAGGGTATTCAACGGCACGCTCACTTCGGGACAGCGCTTGAGGTTTCTCCAAGCGAACGCAACACATGATGCCGAAGAGATCGGTACGCGCCTTCCCGTTCCGACGCCGGTCACCTCTCTCGGCCCTGGCGAGGTTGGTTACCTGGTGGCGGGAATCAAAGATGTTGGCGAAGCGCGGGTCGGTGAGACCGTTACGGACGCGGCGCGCCCCGGTGCCGTCCTTGCGGGGTATCGCCATCCGAAACCGATGGTGTTCTGTGGCTTGTATCCGGTTGTCGGCGACGAATACGCGGACCTGCGTGAAGCCCTAGAGCGACTTAGCCTCAATGACTCGAGCGTGACTTATGAGCCAGAGACATCCGGCGCGCTCGGATTCGGTTTTCGGTGCGGATTCCTCGGGTTGCTCCACATGGAGATTGTGCGTGAACGGCTCGAACGCGAATATGACCTTTCGCTGGTAGCGACTGCGCCGAATGTTGAGTACCTCGCGCATACGACGTCCGGCGAAGTGGCGGTCGTTGACAACCCCTCTGCTATGCCGGACCCCGCGGAGATCGCGTCAATCGAAGAGCCGTATGTGACGATCACAATTCTCACACCGACAGAGTTCGTTGGTCCGCTTATGGACCTCGCTCAATCAAAACGTGCCGAGATGACCAAGATGGAATACATCTCGGAGGAACGCGTGGAACTGGTCTATGTGGTTCCACTCGCCGAGATCGTGATGGACTTTTTCGACCAGATGAAGTCGCGCAGCCGCGGATACGCATCGCTCGATTACGAGCCCGCTGGCTATCGGCAGTCGAAGCTTGTCAAGGTCGACATCATGCTGAATGGCGTGCCGGTAGATGCGTTCAGTTCAATCGTGCATAACGAGCGTGCTTACGATTACGGACGTCGCATGAGCCAGAAATTGCGAGAGTTGATTCCGAGGCAACTGTTTGACGTGCCGATCCAAGCGGCGATCGGCGGACGCATCATCGCCAGGGAGACAGTGAAGGCGAAACGCAAAGACGTGCTCGCAAAGTGTTACGGCGGCGACATAACGCGTAAGCGCAAATTGTTGGATCGCCAGAAGGAAGGCAAGAAGCGCATGAAACAGATCGGCAGCGTCGAGGTACCCCAAGAAGCGTTCGTAGCAGCACTAAAACTCGACGACTGACGAGCGCCGAAACAGGGTCGTGGCGCGTCGCTAATCGCGCGGTAGGCCTAGTACTCGTTCGCCCAGGATGTTTCGCTGCACTTCGCTTGTGCCCCCGCCAATCGTCAGTGCCCGCGCATACAAATATCCGTACTGCCACATCACGTCCGGTTTCGCGTACGGTCCAAAGTCGGACAACATCCCATGCGTGCCAGCAAGTTCTTTCGCCAACTCCATCACGTGTTGCCCGTGCTCATCCGAGATTGCCTTACGCACACTTGCCTCTGGCCCGGGCTCCATTCCCTTTACGACGGCCGAAACAGTTCGGAGCCGGATCAGGCGCAGCAACTCGCTCTCCGTGTACAGGTGCGCGAGCTTCTGGCGCAGCAACGGATCCGTCGTACCCCCGTGCTCCCGCACCAGGTCCACCACATCGTTCGCAGTCGGTCCACGGCCCCAAAGCGCGCCTTCGCCCGATAGCGATACGCGCTCGTTTCCTAACGTGACCTTCGCGAGGCGCCAACCGTCGTGCTCGTCGCCTACGAGATTCTCGGCGGGGATGCGCACATCCGTGAAAAACACCTCATTGAATTCGTGGGTCCCCGTCATCTGGACGAGCGGTCGCACTTCGATCCCCGGCGATGCCATGTCAACAACGAAGTAGCTGACGCCGCGGTGTTGTTCGGCGTCTGGGTCCGTACGCGCTATCAAGATGCCGTACTTCGAGACGTGAGCGAGTGTTGTCCAAACTTTTTGACCATTCACGACGTACTCGTCGCCGTCGCGGGTCGCCGTCGTGCTCAATGACGCGAGGTCACTTCCTGCACCGGGTTCGCTAAATAGTTGGCACCAAATCTCACTGCCGTCGAGAATGCCTGGCAGGTACCGCTGGTGTTGCTCCTCTGTGCCGGCGACAAGCAATGTTGGTCCCGCCCAACCGATTCCGATCGGATTCACGGGCCTCGGCACATTCGCTGCGCGCAACTCCTCGTCGATAACCAATTGCTCTACAGGCGATGCTCCTCGTCCCCAGGGGAGCGGCCAGTGGGGTGCCACATAGCCAGCCTGTGCCAATCGAGAAGCGAACCCAGCCGGATATTTGCCTCTGGGGGCTTCTGCATCTAGGAACGCACGAACTGCGGCGCGGTGCTCTTCAGCCTCGGGAGGAAGATCAAAATCCACGCCGCGGACCGTAGCCGCGAACTAGCCGGAATCCTGGAGTCGTGGGACAGTTGGGTGTGTCACTAGGCGTCTATATCCACATCCCGTTCTGCGCGCATCGCTGCGACTATTGCGACTTCGCCACGTGGACCGACCGAGCGCACCTAATCGATGAATATGTAGATGCGTGCGTCACGGATCTGAACCAACGGCACACCGCAGGTCTCCTCCCTGAGGCGAACACGGTTTTCTTCGGCGGTGGAACCCCGTCGCTTCTCGATTCGCCCGCAATACAAAAGATCATCGATGTGATCCCGATCGCGAACGACGCCGAAGTAACTGTCGAGTGCAACCCAGATTCGGTTGACGCTTCGAAGCTAGCCGCCTATGCGCGCGCTGGGGTCAACCGACTGTCGTTCGGCGTGCAGTCGATGGTTCCAGATGTTCTTGGCGCGCTAGGGCGTACGCATGATCCAGACAATGTCGAACGCTCTGTCGCATGGGCTCGGGATGCGGGGATCACCGCCATCAATCTCGACCTCATTTACGGCACGTCGTGCGAGTCGATCGATGATTGGAAGTACACCATCGACGCGACCCTCGCGCTTCGACCAGATCACATCAGTGCCTACGCGCTAACTGTTGAACCCGGCACGCCTCTCGGCAAGGCGGTTGCCGATGGGTTACAAACCGGTACAGACGACGACGCGCAAGCGGACATGTACCTACTCGCCGACGATTTACTCACCGGAGCCGGACTCGATTGGTACGAGATATCGAACTGGTCCGAACCAGGCGCGGAGTGTCGCCACAATCTCGGATACTGGAACGGGTCCGACTATCTCGCTATTGGTTGTGCGGCGCACGGATACACGCAGGGCAGGCGCTGGTGGAATGTACGCACACCCGAGCGATATATCGAGGCGATTCAGAACGGCACGTCGCCCGAAGCTGGGTCAGAACGACTAGAGGCCGCCGCAGTTCGTGATGAGTCACAAGCCCTCATGCTACGAACTGCTGCCGGCATTCCGCATGATTCGGAACTCGATCTCGTGGGGAACGACCTTGCCGAGGAGGGCTTGTTGACGAGCATCGAGGACCGTTGGATTCTCACCCGCCGCGGACGGCTTCTTGGTTCGGAGGTAATCACTCGCTTGGCACTCGGTAGAGTGGAGTGCCAATAGCCCGCCTTTCCGTCCAATCGACGGCCGCAGATGGAGTACAAGTGATGGAGGTCGCAGATCGTCGGGCAGCTGTGCTCCAAGCCATTGTCGAGGAGTATGTCCAGACCGCCCAACCTGTGGCGTCGCAAACCGTTGCGGGTTCGAGGGCGCTTGGTGTTTCTAGCGCAACGGTCCGCAACGACATGATCCAACTTGAGCGGGACGGTTATATCGTTCAGCCGCACAAGTCCGCTGGCCGTATACCGACCGACCGTGGCTACCGATTCTTTGTTGATCACTGCACGGGGGGAGCGCTTGCCCCCGGCCAACGCCGAGTCGTTTCGGATTTCTTCGATACGGCGCATAGTGCTCTCGAAGACTTGTTGCACGAAACATCTCAGATGCTCGCGCGCCTCACAAGTCATGCCGCAGTAGTTGTTGGCCCCCAAGCAGACTCGACGCGTTTCCGCAGCGTGCAATTGGTTTCACTGCAGCCGCGTATTGTGTTGGCGGTGGCGGTACTTTCAAACGGCGCTATAGCGAGGGAAGTTCTCACACTCGCTAGCGACGCCTCCGAAGCGCAGGTTGCTCGCGCTTCGGGGTTGCTCGATGCGGCTTTGCAGGCGCGGCCAGCGGGAGAACTTGGCGTTGCGGAACCTAGCGGCGATCAAGTGGTCGACACGCTCACCGGTTCCGCCGTCAATGCACTCGCACACAACGCCGAGACAGAAGCGGAGCTCTATGTGGGTGGCGCGAGCAGGCTCGCGGCGGAGCATGAAGCATTCTCTACCGCACAGAGCGCAGCTCGCCTACTTGAGATGCTCGAAGAACAGGTCGTTGTCGTTTCACTAGTGCGCGATCTGCTTGGCCAGGGCGTCAATGTCAGCATCGGCACGGAAAATGAAGTTGACGAACTCCGCGACTGTTCACTCGTCCTTGCGCCGTACCGCGTCGAAGGACAAGTTGCGGGAACCGTTGGCATTCTCGGGCCGACGCGCATGGACTACCAGCAGGCTTTGGCGGCTGTTGCCGCCGTGTCAGCTCAACTCGGACGATTGCTGCTCAGCTGACCGAGATGCCACCAGACCTGTACGCCCTATTAGGTGTCGAACACAACGCCACGCAATCGGAGATCAAGACCGCCTATCGATCACGCGCACGTGATCTTCATCCGGACGCGAACCCTTCTGACGCGTCGGCGGAAGACCGCTTCAAAGAGGTCTCGGCCGCGTACGAGGTTCTCCGCGACCCAGAACGCCGCCGCCGCTACGACACGTTTGGTGACGACGGCTCGCGCGGGCAGCGTGGACAACCAAACGGATCCGGTGACCAGTTCGGATTTGGCGACATCTTCGATGCGTTCTTCACAGGTTCATTCGGCGGTGGAGGCCAGGGAGGACCGAGACAAACTCCAGACGCCGAGGCGATCGTCGAGCTCGATCTCGTAGAAGCCGCCTTCGGGTGCACCAGATCACTTGATGTGCAGATGCCAGGACCGTGCGAACAATGCGACGGTTCAGGATGCGCTGCCGGAACCCACCCGGAATCGTGTGGAACATGCGGCGGCTCCGGTGAGGTGCGCGAGGTACGAAGGTCGATCCTTGGGCAACTGGTAACAGCGGTTGCTTGCCCAACATGCAGCGGCTTGGGTAAGACGGTCCCGAACCCCTGCGCGCAATGTCGTGGCGATGGACGGGTGCGCGCTAGTCGCCAGATAGAAGTGGAAATCCCGGCAGGAATCGATGACGGTCAACGCCTGCGCCTCCCGGGACGAGGTCCTGCCGCGCCTCGCGGCGGTGTTCCCGGAGATCTCTACGTCACCATACGTACGCGGACTCACCCAACGCTTGAACGACATGGCGTCGATCTCGTACACCGTCTAACGCTTGCTTTCACTCAAGCGACGCTCGGCACGACACTTCATGTCGACACTCTCGAAGAACCACTCGAACTCGAGGTTCCAGCCGGCACGCAACCAGGCCATGTCTTTAGGCTCCGCGGTCGCGGTGTGCCTGTTCTGCAGGGCCGCGGCAGAGGTGATCTGTTGGTGGCCGTAGAAGTAGAAGTTCCCAAGCGTTTGTCGGCCGAGGAAGCGGAACTACTCACGCATCTGGCGGCACTTCGTGGCGAAGATGTGTCCCCTCCAGATCCGGGACTCTTCTCGCGATTGAGGAATGCGTTCGGAGAACGGTGACAAGCGAGAAGGGATATGCATCCGGCGCAGACGCGACCGCGATGGTGTTCCTCGACTCGATATCAGACGCAGCGCCCCTGGCGGTAACAGACGACGACGGGCATCATCTCGCGCGTGTTCGTCGGATAGAGCAGGGAGAACACCTGGTGGCGGCCGACGGCACCGGGGCTTGGCGCAGGTGTTTGGTTACAGAGCTAGTCGATAACAAGATCATCCTTGAACCCGTCGGACCAATCACCGATGAGCCAGTGGTGGAGCCGCACCTCGCAATCGCGTTTGCTCCAGCGAAGAGTGATACCGCGTCCACGGTCGTTCGCCAACTTGTTGAACTAGGTGTTGATCGCATCATCCCGATCATGACGAAGCGAGGCATCGTGAGATGGGAGTCCGATAAGGGCGACAAGGCTCTCGTGCGCCTTCGCAAAGTTGTTCGAGAAGCAGCGATGCAGTCCTTCCGGGCGCGGCTTCCCTCTGTCGAGTCGGTGATCGACATCTCGGATCTGGGTGGCCATCCAGGGATTGTCATAGCGGAGCTCGGGGGAGACTCACCCTCGGATTTGCTGCATCCGCCGGGCGGGGAGTGGCTCGTTGTGGTGGGTCCAGAGGGTGGGTTGGAGGCAGATGAGGTAGATGAATTGCGCGCGTGGGGTCGAATGGCCCTGGGTCCCCACATCTTGAGGTCCAAGACCGCTCCTATTGCCGCAGCGGCTGCCCTCAGCGTTTTTCGCAGGTAGCAAGGCTATGTTCGACATTGGAGGCAAGGCGTGTCATAGTCTCCAACTAGAAACCTCCATGTAGCGCACGATGGATCGGGATGCATGAGCGGCGTTAGCGTTGGCGAACGACTACGGGCAATTCGTAGGCAGCAGGGGATGTCGCTTCACGATGTTGAAAACAAGTCGGGACTTGAGTTCAAGGCATCGGTGCTTGGGGCTTACGAACGCTGTGAGCGCGCAATCTCAGTTCCCAGAATGTTACGTTTAGCGGAGATATACGGTGTTCGGCCTGATCAGTTGTTACCGCGAGACGCAGAGATCACGATTGATCTCACGGAGAGCGATGACGGCGACACCGGATTCACCATCGACCTGATTGCTTTACGCGCTCTTGGCACGCCGGATGCCGGCGTGATCGCGCGTTACGCCTCGACAATCGAACTGCAGAGGCAAGATTTCAACGGACAGGTTCTCACGATCAGACATGATGATATGCGCGTGCTTGCAGCGGTGCTCGGCCGCCCCGCGGACGACTTCGGGAATCACCTCACGCAGCTGGGTCTGCGCGCTGGTGCCTCCATAGCCTGACTAACACCAGCGCTGCGTCGCCAAACGCGCCCGTCGGCGCTACCCTGAGCGCGTCGTGACCACTTCGTCGCCGGCTCAGGTTCGGATACTCATCCCCGGTAACCACCTCATGGTGGACCTACTAGGCCAACGTGATGAACTTCTCCGCCTTGTCGAGAATGCGTTTCCGGCCGAGATACTCGTGCGCGGCAACGAAATCACCATCACGGGCGAACATGAGGCCGCGACGATGGCGGGCCGACTCTTTGAAGAGTTGGTTGTCGTCCTTCAGAGCGGGCACACACTCGATCGCGACGGTGTGATCCGGGCAATCGCAATGCTCGAAGAAAATCAGATGCCTTCTGCAGTACTTGCAACCGAAGTGTTGCGCGGACGTAAGACGGTGCGCCCGAAAACCGCTGGACAGAAGCGCTATGTGGACGCGGTTGCTGCGAACACGATCACGTTCGGCATCGGACCCGCGGGCACAGGTAAGAGTTATCTCGCTGTCGCGTTGGCGGTGCAAGCACTACAAGCGAAGGAAGTGAACCGGATCATCCTGACGCGTCCTGCTGTCGAAGCGGGTGAACGGCTCGGGTTCTTGCCCGGCGACATGCTCGCGAAAGTCGATCCATATCTGCGGCCGCTGTACGACGCGTTGTACGACATGCTCGACCTAGAGGCGGTTTCGCGGTTGATGGAACGCGGCACGATCGAGGTTGCGCCGCTCGCATATATGCGCGGCCGCACGTTGAACGATTCATTCATCATTCTCGACGAAGCACAGAACACAACGGCGGAACAAATGAAAATGTTTCTCACGCGACTGGGCTTCGGATCCAAGATCGTCGTCACCGGGGACGTGACCCAGATCGATTTGCCGGATGCTCGGGGCCGTTCGGGATTGCTCGCGGTGCGTGATCTGCTTGACGGCATCGACGGGCTCGCCTTCGTTGAACTTGGATCCCGAGATGTTGTGAGGCATCGCATCGTGGCCGACATCGTCGATGCGTACGCAGCCCATGACTGATTACGGTGAGACTGGTCTCTCAGTCTTTGGGGCAGACGAGCAATCGGATGTGCCGATAGACGTGATTCGGTGGGTCAAGTTGGCTGAGTTTGTCGTTAGTGAAGAACGCCTCCGTGGCACAGCCGAGCTGTCGCTGTTATTCGTAGATGCGCAGTCGATTGCCGATCTCAACGAGAAGTTCCTGGCGGGCACCGGCCCCACCGATGTGTTGGCATTCCCGATGGATGACGACCTTGTTCTCGGTGGCAGACAGCCAGACCAAGGAGGACGTGGACCGGGCGCGCCGAACGAGGCAGGAGAACCGCCTTCCCTAATTGGGGATGTGGTCGTGTGTCCATCTATGGCTGCAGCGCAGGCGCCACTACACGGCAAGACGATTGACGAAGAGATAGCGCTACTCGTCGTGCATGGCGTGCTTCATCTGCTCAACTACGACCATGCAGAGCCCGACGACGAAACGACTATGAAGTCGCGCGAGCAAGAGTTATTGACCAAGTTTCGTGAACAAGAACGACGGACTCCTTGACGCCGACTATCACTAGAGGGTGTCCGCATGACTAGTTCCGACGCACTGATACTGAGCGTCGTAGTCGTTCTCTTTTTATTCTCCATCGTTCTAGCGATGGCTGAGACGGCGTTCACTCGCATGAATCGCATTCGCGCAATGACCCTCGCGGACGATGGACGCAAGGGAGCGGCGCGTCTGGCGGACATGCTGGAGCACCCTGAGCGAACGCTAAATGTTCTGCTGCTACTTGTACTTGTGTCTCAGATGACGAGCGCCGCGCTGCTCGGTGTTTTGCTCGAAAGTTCATTCGGTCGCGCCGGCTTGTTTATCGGCTTGGCGATCCAGATAGTCATTTATTTCGTCATCGGGGAAGTAGCCCCCAAGACGTATGCGATCCAGCATCCAGATCGAGCCGCCCTGCGCCTTTCCGGATTCCTGTGGGCAATCACGAATTTCCCTCCGCTGCGAGGGTTGTCGCGCATGCTCATCGGTATGGCGAACGTCATGCTCCCCGGCAAGGGGTTGAAGCAAGGCCCGTTCGTAACGGAAGATGATCTGCGAACCATGGCGAGTGTCGCGGCGAATGAAGACGTCATAGAACATGAAGAAAGCAAGATGATTCACTCGATATTCGAGTTCGGTGACACTGTCGTGCGCGAGGTAATGGTTCCACGCCCCGACATGGTTGCAATCGATGCTGGCGAAACCATTGAAGCGGCCATAGAACGTGCAATTTCTGCGGGGCTCTCGCGCTTGCCGTGTTATGAGGAAACAACGGACAACATCATGGGGGTCCTCCACCTCAAGGATCTGGTAACCCGTGCGCGATCAGGTGAAGGCAATGAGCCCGTTCTAACTGCAGCGCGTCCCGCAGTATTCGTGCCGGAACAGAAGCGCGTCGCTGAATTGCTCCGCGAGATGCAGACCAGCAAATCGCACATGGCGGTCGTTGTCGATGAGCATGGTGCCACAGCAGGACTAGTGACTCTTGAAGATCTTCTTGAAGAAATCGTCGGTGAGATCTTGGACGAGTACGACGCGGAGGAGCCAGGCGTTGAACCCTTAGCCGGAGGAGGCATCCGCGTTCCTGGTAAGACTCCAATCGATGATGTAAACGAGGTTTTGAACATTCAGTTACCTGACACCGAATGGGACACGGTCGCAGGGCTTGTGTTCAACCTGCTTGGCCATGTGCCTGTACCGGGCGAGACGGTGAAGTTCGAGGGGCTCGAGTTTCGTGCTGAGCGAGTTGAAGGCAAAAGGATTGTCTCGGTTGCGATCGTTCCGCTGCACCCCGTTCGAGATTTAGATGTCGACGAGGGGGACACGCCCACTTCGTCATCGCCAAAAACGGAGACGCAGTGAACGAGTTTCGATCTGGGTTCGTGAGTTTGCTCGGACGCCCGAATGTAGGGAAGTCCACGCTCGTCAACGCACTTGTTGGCACGAAGGTCTCGATTACGTCGCCTCGGCCTCAAACAACTCGCACTCAGATTCGTGGCGTTCGCACGACTACAAAATCGCAGATCGTTTTGCTCGACACCCCTGGGATACATAAGCCGCGCACGCTTCTTGGGGAGAGGTGCAACCGTCGGTCAGTGCAAACCTTGACAGAAGTTGACGTTGTTTGTCTCTTGATCGAAGCGAACGAACCGATTGGCTCAGGAGACAAGTTCATTAGCGATCTCATCCACAAAGTCGACACGCCGCGGGTGCTGGTAGTCAATAAGACAGACGCGTCAACTCCGTCGCAAGTAGTGGAACATCTCGGATCGGTTGTGAAGAAACTTGGCGAGTTCGATGCGTACTTGCCGCTCTCGGCAAAAACCGGTGATGGGCTTGAAGCGCTGGTAGCCGAGTTTGAGGGCCGTATTCCAGAAGGCCCCGTGTACTACCCCGATGGTGTCGTCTCGGATCAAGCGGAAGCCCTATTGGTGGCCGAGCTGCTTCGCGAAAAGCTTTTAGCAATGGCGCGTGAGGAGTTGCCGCACTCAATCATGGTGACCGCTGCCGAACTTGAGACCGATGAAGAAGACGAAGGGGAGCATGACCCCGATGTCATGCGTTATCGGGTCGTTGTCCATGTTGAACGTGATTCCCAGAAGGGCATCGTTATTGGCAAGGGCGGAACGGTAATACGAGACGCCGGTATGGCCGCTCGCCTTGAGTTGGAGTCCCTCTTCGGCGCTCGCGTGTACCTGGAGACCCATGTCAAGGTCGACAAGGATTGGCAACGGCGCGCGCAGTCGCTGGACCGCCTCGGGCTCTAAGGGACGTTTGCGAGATTTGCGATTCTGAGGAGTTGTAGTTGTCGTTTCTGGCGGGGATAGAGTCGCCGGGCCAGAAGGAGTTGGTTCTGGGGTCATGGTGTCCCCGGCTCGTTCGCACAAGGGATTGAGGCATGAAGGAACTCAAGATTGGGCGGCGCGCCTACCGGTTGCCCACAGCGGCCTTCATCGCTGGCTTCTCGATATTCCTTGGCTCGTGCTCCAATGAAAACGGCCAGAACTCGCTGAGCCCCAAAGGCCCTGCGGCCCAGACGATTAACAACCTGTTTATACCGGTATTGATCGTTGCCATCCTCATAGGGATCGCGATCATCGCGGCGACGTTTTATGTAGCACTGCGGTTCCGTCACCGGGAAGGCAGGTTGGATAACCCGAAGCAGATACACGGAAACTCGATGTTGGAGATCGGCTGGACGATCGTGCCAGCTTTGATCCTTGCAGTAATTGCCGTGCCTACCGTGAGCACAATCTTTGCGCTTGCCGAACGCCCTACAGGACCCGACGTCCTAGTCGTCGACGCATCCGGCAAGCAGTGGTGGTGGCAGTTCGAACTCGGTAAGCAACCAATGGTGCCGTCGAATATCGTCACGAGTACCGAGTTGCATATTCCTGTCAACACAAAGGTGCTTGTTCGTTTGCACTCGGATAACGCGATCCATTCATTCTGGATACCAGAACTTGCTGGCAAGAAAGACGTAATGCCCGCGCGCACCAATGAGGTAGTGCTTGAAGCATCTGCTCCTGGGACATTCCTCGGCGCGTGTGCCGAATACTGCGGTCTGTCGCATGCTGACATGAGAATGCGGGTCATCGCTTCGTCAATGGCCGATTGGGAAGCATGGCGAGACGATCAAATCGGCGGTCCTGCCCAGGCGTATACCGGTGAGGTAGCGCAATTGACCGGCGCGACGTACGGATGCACTAACTGCCATATTTTCGATAAGTCCACTAAGACAAACTACGGTCCAAACCTCACACACCTCGCGAGCAGGACGACCTTTGCAGGCGGTACATACGAGCTCAATCGAGAAAACCTCACGCGCTGGGTGATGAACGCGCCCTCGATGATCGCGATGCAGGCCAAAGATTGTCGGTTGCCGCCACCAGCGACGTGCGTCGGTATGCCGTCGTTTACCAAGAACACGCCCAAGGGTCAGCCAGTAATGACTCAGAGCGATGCCGACGCGATTGTGTCCTACCTTTTAGGAGAGACGTAGTGACTCGGAAAGTTCGTCCATGACGACCACGATCGAAAAAGTTATCGTCGCGCCTGAAGAGCCACGGCAAAGCGTGCTGCGCCGTCCCAAGGAGACAACCGGCGTTTGGTCGTGGTTCACGACCGTCGATCACAAAAAGATCGCGATCCTCTACGGGGCGACAGCACTGATCTTTTTTGTGATCGCGGGCATTGAAGCTTTGTTGATTCGACTTCAGCTTGCGGGTCCTAACGGTTCGGTACTCACCGCTTCGCAGTACAACACGCTGTTTACAATGCACGGCACAACGATGGTTTTCCTCGTAGGCATGCCCCTCGCCGTTGCGTTCGGTAACTATCTGATTCCACTCCAGATCGGAGCGCGCGATGTCGCATTCCCGCGCCTCAATATGTTCGGATTCTGGGTCTTTCTATTCGGAGGGCTCTTCCTGTACTCGGGTTTCTTCCTAGGAGGAGCGCCCAATGGGGGATGGTTCGGATACACACCGCTAACGAGTGCACCGATGGACGCAGGCTTTTTGCCTGGCCGCGGTCCAGACTTCTGGACTATCGGTTTGATCATGCTCGGGGTCGGGTCGGTCACTTCGGGTTTGAACTTCGTCATCACGATTATCAACATGCGAGCCCCCGGCATGACTCTCATGCGCATGCCGGTGTTCGTGTGGATGATGCTGGTCGTTGCGTTCCTGACTGTGTTTGCTATTCCCTGCGTTACTGCCGCTCTCATCATGGTCTTCTTCGACCGCAACTTCTCGACGAACTTCTTTGTCGCGGCGCAAGGCGGTGATCCGCTGCTTTATCAGCATCTCTTCTGGTTGTTTGGTCATCCAGAGGTGTACATCTTGATCTTGCCCGGGATGGGAATCGTTTCGGAGATCCTGCCGGTATTTGCGCGCAAACCACTTTTCGGATACTCGGTGATTGTGTTTTCCGGAATAGCGATTGGCTTCCTCGGATGGGGAGTTTGGGCTCACCACATGTTCGCAACGGGTCTTGGACCGGTAGCTGTTTCGGCTTTCAGCCTCGCAACGTTGCTCATTGCCATCCCGACCGGCGTGAAGATCTTCAACTGGCTTGGCACTGTGTGGGGAGGGTCAGTGCGATTGAAAACGCCAATGTTGTTTGCATTGGGTTTCATCGCGATGTTTACCCTCGGTGGACTTTCCGGCGTGACGCACGCCATCGTTCCAGCCGATACACAACAGACCGACACCTATTACGTGGTTGCTCACTTCCACTACGTGCTCTTCGGTGGATTGGTGTTCGCGATCTTTGGTGGCTTCGCATACTGGTGGCCCAAGGTGTTCGGAAAGATGCTCAACGAGAAGATGGGCAAGATCACGTTCTGGTTTATGTTGATCGGGTTCAACATGACCTTCTTCCCGATGCATTTCCTGGGACTGCAGGGGCAGCCGCGTCGTACGTACACCTATGCATCCAATATGGGTTGGGACAAACTCAACCTCTTGGTAACGGTCGGTGGATTCATAATCGCTCTGTCCGTAGCTGTGTTCCTTGTCAACGTGATCGTTACAACCGTGAAGGGAGAGGTTGCACCCGAAGACCCGTGGGACGCCCGTACTCTCGAGTGGTCGATCCCTTCACCGGTACCGGAGTACAACTTCGCAAAGGTTCCCCAAGTAAAGGCGCGGGACGACTTCTGGCACCGCAAGTACACCGAAGACGATCAAGGCCGTCTAGTGCTTAGGCCGTCGGATAGCGCGGATTACAAGGGCGCAGTCGAAGAACGGGTAGACGGGCACGACATTCATCTGCCGTCGCCTTCGTACTACCCACTTGTTGTCACCCTCGGAATGCCAGTGCTCGCGTATGCGGCGGTCTTCAAGGAGCCTCTCCTGGTCATCCCTGGAGTGCTGTTGCTGTTGTTCGGAATCTATGCCTGGGCTATTGAGCCAGGCACGGAGGAGCATTGATCGATGTCTGAGACGACCCTTCCAGATCTCGCACACGCGCTCGAGTCCGAGATCAGCATCCACGGACACGCTGATACGAACACAGGTGCGACGAACGCGAAGCTCGGTATGTGGGTGTTCTTGTCCTCCGAGTGTTTGTTCTTCGGCGGTTTCATCGCCGCTTATTTGTTGTACAAGGGCCGCATTGTTTCGGGGCCGACGCCGCACGACGTTTACAACATTCCCTTCACATCGGTCACGTCCTTCATTTTGCTCATGAGTTCCTTGACGATGGTCTTGGCTCTCGCATCCATCCAGCGCGGCGATCATCGCCGGTTTCGGATCTGGCTCTTCGCTACGGCTTTGTTCGGCACAGTGTTCATCGGTGGCCAGATCTATGAGTTCACCGAGTTCTACCGAGAGGGACTGTCGCTTTCGGAGAATGTGTTCGGATCGAGTTTCTTCGTACTCACGGGTCTACATGGGGCCCACGTAACTGCGGGAATCATCTGGCTGCTCACACTGTGGGGCATGTCGATGCAAAACAAGTTGCATGTTCAAAACTCTGAGCGGGTCGAGATCGCAGGTCTTTATTGGCACTTCGTCGACGTTGTATGGATCGTTATCTTCACCGTCGTCTACCTCATCCCCAAATAGGAGGGCGCATGAGCGATAACGACATTTCCACGATTACAGAGGCCGACGATCCGAGCTTGCTGCCGGGTACTCCCGAGGAACGGGCCGCCGAAGAGGCACACGGCCTGTCCGCCATCCCTGCGTCAGCAGTAGCGCTGCTGCCGGGCGAGTTGCTAAAGCACCCTTCGCCATTTCAATACGTGGTCATCGCCGTCATTTTGTGCGTGCTTACCGCTGCCGAAGTGGGCATGTACTACTTAGAAGGCTCAGTGCCCTCCGGTCTCATCATCACCGTTCTTCTCGTCATGGCCTTCGTCAAGTTTGTGATTGTGGCCAGTTGGTACATGCACCTGCGTACAGACCAAACGATCTTCCGCCGGTTTTTCATCATGGGCGGTATCGGTGCCATTCTCCTTTACACGATCGTTTTGTCGACGCTGCACGTCTTCAGCTGAACTGGCTAGGTCATCGCAATGTCTGCCACAGCTTTTCCGGCGTTCCAAGCGCATCCAGATGTGTTGCTCGTAGTCGGACTGTTGGTTGCCGGTTATGCGATCGCATTGACGCGCCTTGGGCCCCGTTTCGTTGGCCCGGGTGAAAAAGTCGCAAGTCGTTTTCAGGTCACTTGTTTCAGCCTTGGGATGGTTGCCTTCTTGCTGGCGTCTTATTGGCCCGCGCACGACTTGGCTGAGGGCTACCTCTATTCAGTGCACATGGTTCAACACTTGACGTATTCGATGGTTGTCGCTCCTCTAGTGCTTCTCGGCACACCGGCGTGGCTAGCACGGTGGATCCTGAGGCCACCCAAACTTTTCGCAGTGGTGCGGTACCTATCGCGGTTTGTGCCAGCGGTCATTGTGTTCAATGTCGTGCTCGCTGTGATGCACTGGCCAGCATTTGTCGACCTCACGTTGAGAAGTGGCCTGGCGCATTTCCTTGCGCACTCGCTACTCATAATCGCTTCGCTGATCGTCTGGATGCCGATCTGCTCACCGCTCCCCGAGATTCCGCGGCTGGTACCCCTGGCCGCGATGGCGTATCTGTTTCTGCAGTCAGTTCTGCCAACTATCCCTGCCACGTTTCTCGCCTATGGGAGTCACCCGCTGTATCGTCGCTACGAGTCGATGCCCAAGCTTTGGGGTATCTCGGCCCTCACAGACCAGAGGATTGCTGGCCTAATTATGAAGATTGGTGCCGGATTGATGCTCTGGGCCGTGATCGCCGTCATATTCTTTCGCTGGGCTGCAGCAGAGGAACACAAGAACCGGCCCGGTCCAGAACTTAGGGACCCGGATTGGGATCAAAGCGAACTTGAACTGAGGACCTAGATGACCCACACCGAACAATTGGAACGCAACGAGAGCGACGCGACGCCTTCGTCCGTCGAACAAGCGCGAAGGGCCGAGCGGCGCAAGAGTCGGTTATGGCTACCGTTCCTACTTCCGGTCGGAGCGATCCTGACCGTTGCGTTCCTGACGATCAACATCTCACGGATTTTTATCGCCTCATCTGAGCACTCCGCGACACCAGCGGTGTTTATTGGTGCCGGACTTACGATTGCGATAATTGCTGGCGCCACGATCTTGGCTGCATTCCCCGATATACGAACTTCCTCTTTGTTCATTACCCTCGGTGTGGCAATGGTTGGCGTGCTTCTAGCTGGCTCATTGGTGCTGGGGGCGAGTGAGCCAGACGGTGAGACTGCAAGGGGTTACGTAGAGCCGGCAGCTGCGGCAGTGAACACGCTTACAGTCGAGGCGTTGCCGACGCTGATTTTCCAAAGCTCCAATTTCGATGTACCCGGCGGCGTGAACCTGATCGCGTATACGAACAAGGGTGGCTCGCATACGTTGCTATTTGAAAGCGCGTTCGAAGGATTCGAACTAGCGGTCCCGACAGGCCTCAAGAAACTCAAGGCCGACCTGGTGCCGGGCAAGAAGTACACGATCTATTGCGGCATCGCGGGCCACCGTGAGGCTGGAATGGAAGCGACTGTGACCGTTGGAGCGGCGGTGGAAACCACAGAACCGGGAACCGCCACGCCAAGTTCTTCGACGCCCGCTGGCGAGACGGTTCCGACCACGGTCGCAGGCTCCTCCGAGATTGATCCAGCACAGCAGTCCGGTGTCGAGTCCGGCCAATGATTATGTGGTTGTGTCGGGTGTTGCGGGGTTCGGTCGCGCTTGCGGCCGCGAGCGTTGCCCTCGCAGGTTGCGGTGGAGGTTCCGGCGACAAGCCTGCATACGTTGAACCGGCGGGACCCGCCGTCGAGACCCTGGATATTGAAGCGGGCAACTTGTGGTTCAAGCCCGATGACATCGAAGCACCCGCTGGGATTTTGGCGATTGACCTTAAGAACACTGAAAGCGGCTACCACACTTTTGTGATTCGAGGCATTCCGTTATTCGAGTTAGAGGTGACTGGTGCCGGTGACACCGACGTGTCCAAGGTGCAACTCTCACCGAAGAAATACGAGTTCTATTGCACCGTCCCTGGCCACGCCGAGGCCGGGATGAAGGGCACCTTGACCGTCGCCAAGTAGGAGTCGCGTCGAACGTGGCACCGCAAAAGATTTCTGGAATAGATCCATCGCGAGTGCCGCGTCACGTCGCGATCGTGATGGATGGCAACGGCCGATGGGCGCAACGGCGTGGCCTAAAAAGGACAGAGGGGCATGCCGCGGGCGAGGAGGCGTTGTTTGATGCTGTAGAAGGCGCGCTCGAGATGGGCCTTCGATGGATGACCGTGTACGCATTTTCCACGGAGAACTGGCGGCGCCCGTTAGATGAAGTGCGTTTCCTTATGAGGTTCAACGAGTCGCTGTTGTTGCGCCGCCGCGATGACCTCAACGAACGCGGTGTTCGGGTCCGCTTCATTGGCAGAAGGACAGGAAGGGTACCAAAGCGAGTTGTTAAACACATCGAGGACACCGAGGCGCTTACGGCGAATAACAGGCGAATGACCTTGACTTTCGCATTCAACTATGGCGGTCGTGCTGAGTTGGCCGATGCCGTGAGAGCGATTGCTCGGGAGGTGGATGCCGGGAGACTCCGCCCTGACAAGATCGACGAGAAGACGATCGGCCGTCATCTCTATGCGCCCGACATGCCAGACCCAGATCTGGTCGTTCGCACGTCGGGAGAGTTTCGGGTTTCCAACTACTTGCTGTGGGAGACCGCATATTCCGAGTTTGTTTTTACCGATGTGTTGTGGCCTGACTTCCGTCGGGACAACCTTTGGGATGCTGTTCGCGAGTACCAGCAGCGCGAACGACGGTTTGGAACGGTGGGGGAGGGAGATGCGCTGTAGCGGCTGTTGCCAGCGAGTTGGGTTCCCGGTGAGGACTACAGGCTTGTAGTTGCAGGCTTGTAGTTAGGATGGCCGTGTGCCGGGGCTGTATCGCGATCAGGGAGTGGTGCTGCGTACCGTCAAGTTGGGCGAGGCAGACCGCATCATCACGTTCCTGACCCAAGACAATGGCAAGGTACGGGCGGTAGCAAAGGGCGTACGTAAGAGTGGGAGCAGGTTTGGCGCGCGCCTAGAACAGACGAGCCATGTTGTGCTGCAGTGCTATCGAGGGCGAGATCTCGATGTGGTCACGCAGGTTGAAACGATTGAGGCGCATCGACGCCTGCGTGAGAACTACACGTCGCTCACGCACGCGGTCTCGATGCTTGAAGCGATTGATCAGGTAGCTCAGGAGCGTGAGCCGTGTGTCGAGTTGTATCGCTTGTTGACCGGTGCGTTGCGCACGCTCACCGAGACTCCTTCGCCGGTTATAACCCCAGGGTTCTTTTGGAAGTTGCTGAGCCTTGAGGGTTTCCATCCGCACATTGGCGGATGTGTGCGGTGTTCGAATGTTGATGGCCCGTTCGTGGCATTTGACCTTGCCGACGGTGGAGTGTTGTGCGAGACGTGTGGGCGTTTAGGCGGGCGACGCATCTCGCAAGAAGCGTTGGACTTCATGGGTCAGCTGGTGGGCGGCGAGTTACACAAGGCGATGGTTGCGCCACCGTCGATCGATGTTGTGTATGAGGTCGAGCGACTCGGCGTGGCAGCGCTGGAGTACCAAAGCGACCGCCGCATCAGAAGCGCCGCCCTTCTCTAACTCCTCCCGCTAGCCTGGCTCCTTCTATGGCTTCCCCTGATCAGATGGAACGCGTTGTCAACCTGGCTAAGCGCCGGGGCCTCGTGTTCCCTTCGAGCGAGATCTATGGCGGGTTTCGCTCCACCTGGGATTACGGGCCGCTCGGGGTACTCCTCAAGCGCAACGTGAAGGAAGCCTGGTGGCGCTCGATGGTTCAGATGCGCGACGACATCGTCGGCCTCGACTCTTCGATACTCATGACTCCAAAAGTCTGGGAAGCGAGTGGACACGTTGCCACTTTCACTGACCCTCTGGTGGATTGTCGCAAGTGCAAGGAACGATTCAGGGCCGACCAATTGCCAGAGTCCGGTGCTTGTCCGAAGTGCGGATCGAAAGACAGCTTCACCGAGGCGCGGCAGTTCAACTTGATGTTCAAAACCTTTGTTGGTCCGGTTGAAGACGATGCTTCCGTCGCGTACTTGCGCCCAGAAACAGCGCAGGGAATTTTCGTGAACTTTGCGAACGTGCAGACGACTTCGCGCAAGAAGCCGCCATTTGGTATTGCGCAGATTGGCAAGTCGTTCCGAAACGAAATCACGCCGGGCAACTTCATCTTTCGCACACGCGAGTTCGAACAAATGGAGATGGAATTTTTCGTGCCGCCTGCCGATAGCCAGAAGTGGTTCGAATATTGGTGTGCGGAGCGTTTTTCTTGGTACCTCGATCTAGGTATCCCAGAGGACATGTTGCGGTTGCGTCCACATGACCCCGACGAGTTATCGCACTACAGCACGGGTACTGCCGACGTGGAGTTCGCATATCCGTGGGGCTGGGGTGAGTTGGAAGGCGTAGCCAACCGCGGCGATTACGACCTAAAGCAACACTCAGAGTTCTCCGGTGAGGACCTGTCCTACTTCGACCAGGAGCAGGACTCGCGCTACCTGCCTCATGTGATCGAGCCCGCCGCCGGTGCAGACCGCGCAACGCTCGCGTTCCTGCTTGCTGCGTATCACGAAGAAGAGATCGAGGGCGCTGATGGCAAGGTAGACAAGCGAACGGTCCTGCGTCTCGACCCGCGTCTGGCGCCTATCAAGGTGGCCGTACTGGCGCTTTCGAAGAACGAGAAGCTTGTGCCCACAGCAGAAGGCGTAGCCGACAAGTTGCGCGGCGAGTTCATGATCGACGTGGATGTGGCCGGATCAATCGGGCGCAGATATCGGCGCCAAGACGAGGTAGGAACCCCGTTCTGTGTAACTGTGGACTTCGAGACGATCGATGACCACGCTGTTACCGTCCGGTCGCGTGACTCAATGAGTCAGGAACGCGTAGCCGTGGAAGAACTTGTTGCACATCTAAGGGAGCGCTTGACGTAATGATCAACTACTACGAACTTCTTGGCGTCCAGCCGACCGCCGAGAAAGAAGAGATCCGCGACGCATATCGCGAAGCGCTCGAATCCGAGCTGGACGCCGCGGCGAAAGCCGAACTGAACACGGCCTGGAACACGCTTTCCGACCCTAGCCAGCGCGCTCGTTTCGATAAACGCTTGATGGCGGGCGAGCCTGAACCATCTAACGCAGTCGATGCACTCGAAGTAGTCGAGATGGGCGAGTCGCCCGTGCGCGCCAGTGGCAACGCGAAACTGGAGCCAACCGTTGTGTTGCCCAAGGGTATGTACCTCGCAGAGAAGAAGCCGCGTGGCTTGGCGTTGATGTTCGACTTCTCCGTGTTGTTCGTTCTCGCAATTCTTTGTCAGCAGTTCATCCCTCCGATGGTGGACTCGAGCTACTCGGAAGCGCGCACGAAGTACGACAAGATGATCGAACTCATCGCCAAGGAAGACAAGAAAGTGGAGAAGGCAAACAAGAGCGCGGACTCGGCATCCAAAGCAGCCAAGAAGGCCGAGAAGGCCGGCGACACGATCGAGGCCGCGTCGAAGCAAGAGGAAGCAGCGAACGAACAAGCAGACGCGAAGGCCGCTAAAGCAGACAGTGCCAAGTTGACGAAGCAAGCCGAAGTCATCGCGAACGAGAAGTTGCGCACTCCTTTCTACGCGGCGATCGGCCTAACGCTATTGCTCGCCCTTGCTTACTGCGTGATTCCGTCCGCGATGACAGGTCAGACGCTCGGAAAGAAGTTGCGCCGTATCAAGTTGGTGCGCGTTGACGGATCAAAGGCGGGATGGGGCGCATGCCTTGCCCACTTCTCGGTCCCACTGCTACTTGCAGTCGTGCTCTCGAACTTCCTCGGCCCACTAGCGCTTCTCCTGGCGCTCGGCTCGGTCTTGTGGTTCATGCGCGACCGCAATCGCCAAGGACTGCATGACCGCCTCGCGAAGACGCTTGTGGTTGAGGCTCCGACTAACCTCAAACACCGATGAAATACGTATACGCCTTTCAGGAAGGCGGAAGAGATCAGAAGTACCTGCTCGGGGGCAAGGGGGCGAACCTGGGCGAGATGACCAACCTGGGCCTTCCGGTGCCGCCAGGGTTCACTATCTCGACCGACGCTTGCAAGGCGTACATGCTGGCAAACGACACGTTGCCAGAGGGCCTGATGGACGAGGTGGCCAAGGCGCTTGCTGCCCTTGAAGAGAACATGGGCAAGGCACTCGGTGATGACGCAGACCCATTGCTCGTGTCCGTGCGTTCGGGTGCCGCCTTCTCGATGCCCGGCATGATGGACACGGTCCTCAACCTCGGTCTCAACGACGCTTCAGTGCGCGGCTTGGCAAAGTTGAGCGGCAACGAACGGTTTGCGTACGACTCGTACCGCCGTTTTGTGCAGATGTTTGGAAAGATCGTGCTCGACGTTTCCGGAGAGTTGTTCGAAGAAGCTCTCGCCGATCTGATGGAAGACCGCAATGTTTCGGTAGATACCGCGTTGTCGGCAGACGACCTCCGCGGCCTTGTAGTGACCTTCAAAGAAATCGTCGCAAAAGAAGCTGGCACGCCGTTCCCTGATGACCCGCGCGAGCAGTTGCGCTTCGCGATTGAAGCGGTATTCAAGTCGTGGAACGGAGACCGCGCAAAGATTTATCGAAAGATGGAAAAGATTCCCGACGATCTCGGTACAGCGGTGAATGTGCAGACAATGGTGTTCGGGAATTTGGGCGAAGATTCCGGAACCGGTGTTGCCTTCACGCGTAACCCTTCGACTGGTGAATCGTTGCCGTACGGTGACTTCCTGACCAACGCGCAAGGCGAAGATGTGGTGGCAGGCATTCGCATCACGGAACCGCTGGCGGCGATGAGCACGGCATTCCCAGAGTGTCATGTCCAGTTGCTCGACACGATGGGCCGCCTGGAGCGCCACTACCGCGACATGTGTGACATTGAGTTCACGATCGAAAAGGGACGTCTGTTCCTGTTGCAGACGCGTGTTGGCAAGCGCACAGCGCTGGCCGCGCTTCGCATGGCAACCGAGATGCACAAAGAAGATCTCATCGACCAGCGCGAAGCGGTCTTGCGTGTTCAGCCTGAACAACTTGATCAGTTGTTGCATCCGCAGTTTGATCCTGACGCCACCTACGACATTCTTGCAACGGGATTGAACGCCTCCCCTGGTGCGGCAGTTGGACAGATCTACTTCACTGCCGACGATGCCGAGAGCGCAGCGGCGCGCGGCGAGCGCGTGATTTTGGTGCGACCCGAGACCTCGCCCGAAGACCTTCACGGCATGATCGCAGCCGAAGGCATCCTCACGTCACGAGGTGGACTTGTGAGTCATGCCGCAGTTGTCGCACGCGGTATGGGAACTCCTGCTATCTGTGGCGCCGACTCCATAAAGATCGATCTAGTGAAGAAGACGTTCTCCGTCAATCACGATCAGCTCGTTGGTTCGATAGTTCACAGTGTCACGACAACCGTTGCCGAGGGCGAGGTCATTTCGATCAATGGGACCACGGGAGACGTTGTCGTGGGCGAGGTTGCGGTTGTGACTCCCGAACCAAGTGGTCCGTTCGGCGTGGTTCTCGGTTGGGCCGACGAGTACCGCACTCTCAAGGTGCGTACCAATGCTGACCTTCCTGAAGATGCGAAGAAGGCTCGCGAGTTTGGCGCTGAAGGCATTGGCCTGTGCCGCACCGAGCACATGTTCCTCGGCGATCGTTTGCCGATTGTGCAGGCGATGATTCTGGCCAAAGACGAAGAAGCCGAAGCCGC
>SHUZ01000174.1 GCA_009694415.1 Acidimicrobiia bacterium | reverse complement strand
CAGCGACGGCGAACTTTAAAGCTGGTGACGTAGGAAAGAGCATCAGCAGCGAGTGCATCCCATCCGGAGCAACGATCGCTTCCGTTGTCAGCACCTCTCAGGTAACGATGAGTAATGCTGCAACCTGCGCCCAGTCGGTGCAGCCAGGAACCGTGGCTGGCAGCGAGTACACGTCAGCCGCTCGCGTGCTTTCAGACGTGGCCATTAACGCTGGTAGCACAACGATCACAAGCGCGTCAGCGATATTCCAGAACTCGGACATAGGTCTTTATGTCAAAGGTACTGGAATTCCTGCTCTCGCTTACATCACTGCAGTAGGCGGCTTCGGAACCACGGCCGTCATTAGTGCTGCAGCAACTATCAGCACGAAGGACCCGATTGCAACGACTGTCACTGGTACTGCCAATGGCCTCGTGTACGTCGGTAAACCAACACTGACTGCTCCCAAGGATGGCGACAAGGTGGGTGCCCTCCTCACGCAGATCACGTTGAATCCGGGCTTGGTGCCGGGTTCAAGAGCCTGTGCTTCAGGTGAGTCAACCGGCTTCGGTGTGCCAGCAACTTGGCAAAACCCAGGGAAGTTTTCGAAGATTCTCTTCTTGGGTGTTGTATCAATCCCGGACATCACAGGAGCCATTGCCCAAATCGTGTACAAGACGTCTGTCACGACTTTCGCGGCATATGTCATACCGACCTCGGCGACCGGCGACTTCGTAGTTAAGTTCCCGTTCGTGCCGACGTCTATAGCGGTTTGCCCCGGCACAAACGTTGCGGCTGGATTCCGTTGGCATTCCTCTAGCACTTCACAGTCAATTGTCCCAACAGGGGTGGGGCGTCCTGGCAGCGCTGCCGTTCGCGGTATTTTGGGTCTTAATGCTGCAGGAACTCCAGAAACCACAACTCCGGAACTAAACAATGACACAAACGTCAACAAGGTCTACACATTGGCGACTAATGGTCTCCCAACGTCGACCTTCACATTGACCTACAACGGGTGTACAACAACGGCGCTCAAGGGCAGTGACACTGCCAAGAACATCGACAAGGCGTTGCGCTTACTGACAGGCGCCTGCGGCGGTGTCGGTGTTTACCCGCTTTCCCTGAACGTGAATGTAACCGGAACAGCTCCATCCTTCACGATCACATTCGTGAGGGCATTGGCTGCTTCGAACACGCCAACATTGACTGGTGCTGGAGCTGCGTTCACATCGTTGGTGGTGCCCACCGCTGGGAGCAGCACTCCGCACTCGTTCCCTGGAACTGCCTGCACGTTGTCTCGTCCGAATACCTTCGGATGGGTTTGCGGTAACGGTTGATCCGATAGCAATTCCTAATCTGGCTGGCGCCAAAAGGCCAAGGTCGGATTGAAGTACACAGAGAGGGGGACGGACGAAAGTCCGTCCCCCTCTCGCATTGTCTTCCACCTCGGCGCCTGCCCGCGGCCATAGTGACGCCGTCTTGGACCTAGAATGAAATCCCTATGTGGAGGCCTGGTTTTCGTTCTGGTGCATTGGTGACATGTCTGGCCCTTGGAGGATTGGTGGGTCTCGTTCCAGGGCATGCGAGCGCGGTTGAGGTTTTGCCTGGCGTAGAGCTGTTGGATGTCACGGTTACCGGTCCCGGCTTACCCGATCCCGTGGTGTTACCCGAGGACCAAGCGCTGCAGTTCGCAAAGGCCTGGATTGGGATTACGATTGTGCCGCCCCAAGTAGCCACACCATCTAAAGACGCTCAGATTTATAAGGTTCGGTTATCGCTGTCTACCAACGTGGCCAGTGGAGCTGGAAATGTGCTCGTCGCGTGGGATGGCAAAGCGGGATGGCTCTCAGGTGGAGACTTGCTAGCCCGCAGTGAGTATGTTCCGGCGCCGCCGGAGTCGATAGCTGCGCTAGAAGGTGTTCTCCCCGAGGCGACCACCATGCCAACCAAGGATGAAGAAAGTTCTGGGAGTCCAACGTGGGTCCTAGGGGTTGGGTTGCTCATCGGACTTGTGGCGGTTGTGGTAATCGTCGCCTTAGTTGTCCGGCGCGGGCGACGTAGCGCGGAATAGGTGGCACCGTGGTAGGGGACATGCTTCCCAGCACCCCGCCTGTTCGGCGCAGGACCCGAATAGGGAATAGGCCAGCCGTCGCAGTCTGTGGCGCGATCGGTATTGCGGTTTTGTTTGTGGTTGTTGGAGTAGCCGTATTCGGTGACGAGTCCGACGAGACGGCACGTACGCCGCGAGAAGCCGCTAAGGAGGAAATGCCAGTTGGCGGCGAGACGCCTAGTGACTCCCGCCCTAACGACGCCTCTACGCCCACAACCGAATCTTCGGTCAAAGAGCCGGTTGTCGATGCGGAACAAGAGGCGCCTCCCGAGCCGTTTAACATTGACAGGGTTCAGGCGAACATATCGATGACCCAGGGCGACTGCTCTTGGGACCCGGCAACCACGGACTTGCGCAGTTCGGGGACGCTTGTCAATCGAAACCCAGACGGGCACCGGGTTTACATTTCTGTCACCTGGCACTCCGCGGACGGTACGGAACTCAATGGCGCTGCAGACCAATGGTATGTAGACGCCGGAGGTGAGCTGATGGATTGGGAACTCGTGAGTTATTGGGATGAAGCCCCGTCCGGCTTGCGTTGCGATGTGACCGTCGAGGTGCTGTTCTAAGAGCACCGGCAGAAATACCGCTACCTGGAAGAATGTCGGCGTGGGACCGAGAGAGGAAGCGGAATCGATCCCTTCGGGTGTGTGTCGGATGCTCCTCTCCTACGACGGCGGTGGGTTTCGTGGCTTTGCAATTCAGCCAGATCAGCGAACTGTGGAGGGAGTGCTCGTAGCAGCGATCGAGAAGGTGGTCGGCCATCGAGTCGTACTTACGGTCGCTGGACGTACGGATACGGGAGTACATGCGTGGGGCCAAGTCGTGGCGTTCGAAGCGGCGCATGATCTCGACCCTGCCCGCCTCATGGTGTCGCTCAACTCGATGCTCGGGCCCGAGGTGGTTGTGCGCGACGCTCAACTCATGCCTAACGACTTTCATGCGCGTTACTCAGCGCGTTGGCGCAAGTACCGATACACGATCCTGAATCGCTCGGTTGCAGACCCGTTCATGGCGCGCACTAGTTGGCACATCTCCGCGCCGTTAGATCTCGACGCTCTTCGACTCGCCTCCGATCCATTTGTTGGTGAACATGACTTCGCTTCGTTCAGTCGCAAACTTGGCGATGGCAAGTCAACGGTTAGACGCGTCTTCGAGTCGCGTTGGGCAGACTTGGGAGACGGCGTGCTGCGTTACGAGATTCGCGCTAACGCGTTTTGTCAGCAGATGGTGCGGTCGATTGTGGGAACACTTGTAGAGGTAGGAACTTCCAAGCAACGCCCGGGCGACATTCTCGGTATGTTGTGCGCGCGCGACCGCTCTGTTGTCGGGTCGCCAGCACCTCCGCACGGGCTTTGTCTCTGGGAGGTCGGATACGACGACGTTGGTACGATTCGACCGTGATCATCTCGCATGAGCATCGCTTTATTTTTGTGAAGACACGCAAGACGGCGGGTACGTCTATCGAAGTGTTGTTGAGCCGCCTGATCGAGCCGAGCGCGATCGTGACCGGGATCGCGCCTCCCGTAGATGGTCATGAACCTCGCAACTTCGATGCCCCGTTTAATCCGTTTCCGGAAATGTTCCAGACGGGCCAAATCAAGCGCGCGCTCAGCGATCTACGGCGCAAGCGCACCTATTTCAATCACATCGATGCCGAACGCATCCGGGCGCGCGTTGGTGGGCGCGCCTGGAACAGCTACTTCAAGTTCTGTTTTGAAAGAGACCCATGGGACAAAGTCGTGTCCGAGTACTTCTACGCGACGAAGAACGTTGACCCTAAGCCGACCTTCGCAGAGTTCGTTCTCACGTACGACCTGCCCGCTGATTTCGATCGTTATTCCCTCGATGGGGTAGTCGCGATGGATTTTGTCGGACGTTTCGAACAACTAGGCAGCGATGTTGCTATCGCCATGGCGAAGATTGGCCTCGACGCGCCGGCAGAGTTGTCGCGTGAGAAGGGTGGGTCTAGGCCGGCGGGGTCTACGGCCGCAGAACTATTCACGCCAGAGTTAGACACTCATATCGCGCGAGTATTCAGAAGAGAAATTGAGTATTTCGGATACGAAGACAGATCTCGAACCAAGCCGACCTAGGACCAAGCCGACCTAGGACCAAGCCGACCTAGGACCATGGTGTTCAGAACAGTTCTATGTCTCCGAGGCTCATGTCCCAGGTGTCAGGTGGCTTCGAAGTTCCTAGCGGCCTGACGGTCAAGACTGGACCCAAGCGTGGGATTCTCAACATCCCTCCAGGCCATACGCGGCGCCCGCCTAGCGCAAGCAGATAGTCGACGTCCGCCAGGCGCACGACATCTCGTACTAGGCCTGCAGCGGTACTTCGATCACCAGGGCGCGTGAGCAGCGCCACCACGGCCGCTTCGCGCGCGGATCCACGGCGGCGAATGCGGAACACGATTACGCCGTGAGTGACGCCTCCTGGTGCGGCGATTGCGCGGTACTCAAGTAACGGCGTGCCGAACCGCCACCAAAAAAACTCGGGGCTAAGGCGAGTACGCATGCCAACCGAATCCTGCGATTCCAAGAGGGTGTTCAGACCATCCTGATCTCCCAACAATTCGCGCGCTGCCACTCCGGCACTGCTCGACGTAGACCAGCGCTCTGCGGGCACGCGCGCCTTCGCGATCTTCGGGAGCCGCATCAAACTTGTCGGGCGAATAGCGGTTGGCAACTTGCCGACGACCTGCCATCCCATCTTCAGATAACCGGGACGGCTTTGGTCGTTAGGAGTGTTGAATACGAAGTCGACTCCATCGGCGGTGAGTTCTTCGAGCGCATGCAACGTGAGCCGAGTGAATATTCCCCTGCCCAAGTAGTCGGGGTGCGTTGCGGTGTCGACGGCGCGCACGGCGCGCAGCACGCGGTCCCCGTCTAGGAACTCCCATCGCATAAACGTTCGAAAGCCGGCCAAGTGTTCGCCGTCGCACGCAACCCACGCAGGAGATGGACCG
>SHUZ01000173.1 GCA_009694415.1 Acidimicrobiia bacterium | reverse complement strand
GTTTTCGACGAGATCGCAGGCGAAGCACTCGATGCTCTGGGCTACGAACGCTCGGTTTATCCCAGCTCCTTACGAACAAGAGCGCGCGCTCATGCGACAGAACTGAAAATGACTCTTCGCGAGGCGCGCCGCGACACTACTCGGCGAGTAATGCGGCGACTCAAGCCGAAGAACTAGCGACGGGCTTTCTCGTAAACGGCTTGGCCGGCACGCTGCACTGCAGACCCTTCACTCACATGCGAACGCGCGGACCGCGCTAGCCGTCGCACCAAACTTCCATAATGTCGGCGCAACTCATACTCGAAGTGATCGCGAGGCGCGCGGCGTCTGTACTCGGCAAAGTACGCCTTCATGTCCTTTGGAGTACGAGCAAATCCGTTGTCGGCAAACTTGGCCAGACGCGCCGTGAAGTCAGGACGCAACGAGTTAGTTGGCCAGTCTCCGATGAGCGTTGTCTTCATGAAGTTGCCTATGAGCAGATCGTCGAATATTTCCCATTCGGCCGCGTTGACGATGGACTTACGGGGCCCCTCAAAACGAACTGAACGACCCGAACGAGACCCGAACGAGACTTCATGATCTACGCCCCCCACGCGGAAGGTCACTGAATCGACCACATCGAGGAGTGAAGGGACTGCCTGCAGATAGGCCTCGATCGTCGCAAAATCTGTCGGTGTTAGTTGTTCAGACCAATCGTCGCCGAACAGGTTTGGCGATTGCGGTTCGATCACGTTCGCTACCGGGTCTATGCGATGCACCTCACCCGTAACGCAGTCGTATCGGATGAACGCGGGGAGAAGTTCGCGGTCGCCAGCTGGGAAACCCACCTGGAACGCATCCAACGGTGTCGTGAACTCATTTGCCCAGACGCTGTCTTCGCGTTGATACTGATGCATCGCCGAAAACGGCACGTAGTAACGCGCGCCGAGGTCGCGCATCCTGGCTGCAATCTTCGGTCCCGTCGGAATTTTACGAGCGGCATTCGGCGGAATCCTTTGATCGTTGCCGTCGAAGTAGTTGATCATGTCGGCATCGCCGTATCCGGCGAGTGCGAGCAGGATCGGAGTTCGGCTCTTGCGAGAAGCGCGCCGAACGGTTGGTCCCCAGCCACGGTCGTTGCAATCGTTCGCGTCGATGACGAGCACGCCGTCAAGATCTATGAGCAAAACCGCGTCTTGATACACGTCGGCTATCGACATAACCCTTACGCGGGGGCTCAACTGCACCCACTCACGGTCCGCCAGGACCGTGACTTGATAACCATCTGCAACAAGAGCATCTCTTATACGGCTTCCGACGTGGTCAGGAAGAAGGATTTTCTTATCCCGTAGCGTCTCCATAGAAGCCATGTGGAGATGATCTGGATGGCCGTGGGAGATCCATAGGTAGGGACATGCCCGAATCGAAGCAAGCTGCTCCTCGGGTATTGCGTGAGAGAGAATCCAACTGCCAAAGTACGCAGAGCCGGACAACCATGGATCTGTCGCGATGATTGGCGTGCGATCATGCACAATGAGCGTCGCATTACCTATGGTCTCGAATGCGAGGTCATAGGTTGAGACGTCAGACATTTGGCCATGCCTTGCTGTAGCGATAAACATAAAGTACCAGCCAACCGGAGCCGACCGCGACGCGCTTATGCAGATCATCTTTGTCTCCAGCATCATATCCGGTGGATCAGGGGTGAGCCAGCGGCAACTCGCGCGCCGATTATCCGAACGCGGCCACGGAGTAGAAATCATCTCCGCTAGTCCTGACAGTCGCATCGTGCGCCCGCTGTATCTACGCGAAGTAGACCTCTCGACACGGCTCAGATCGAGCGTTTTACGCCCCGCGCTGCTAGCCCTGCAACGTCCCATGGGGCGGAGCATCCAACGCGTAGACACGCCTGACTATCCGACCTGGTTCTCCGCAGTTCCCGAAAACGGCTACCGGAGTTTGCGCGCACGTAAGAGGCCTGACGTCGTCGTCGCCAACAGCATTGGGCGTGTTACGTGGAGACGGTTGCGCGCGCAACTGCGCGCAACCAACATCCCGAGCGTTCTCTACCTTCGAGAGGTGGCTGGGTTAGGTCACCTTTCGGTCACCAAGGCGCCGCCTGATCTGTTACTCGCCAATGCCGACAGCATTGCGCAGGCTGCTCGCGGACTGGGATTCGAATGTTCGGTTGTTCCATCGGTAGTCGAGCTGGATCGTTCTGAGACGGACTCGTCACGTGAAGCGGTGGTATTGGTAAATCCAATCCCACTCCTTGGCGGCGATCGGCTGTGGCCACTCGCACGCGCGCGACCGGATATTCCTTTCATCGTGTTCGAGTCTGGCTCCATGAGCGAGACGGAACGCGACGCTGTGCGCGCCGAACTCCCCGACCATCCTAACGTAATGCTCGAACCATTTTCTAGCAACCCATCGGACATCTACAGGCGCGCAAAGATCCTGCTTGTGCCTCATCGCGTAGACAACCGACCGCGCGTTGTGTTGGAAGCGCAGTCCAATGGGATACCCGTGTTGGCTAGCGCGTTCCCTGGCCTCGAGGAATCTGTTGGCGCGGGTGGCGTACTTGTAGAAAACGACGCGGACCCCTCTGGGTGGATAGATGCTCTTTCACGCATGTGGGATGACTCGAATCTCTACCAATCCCTCGTAGACGCAGCGCGGCTTCAGGCTGCGCGGCCTGAAGCAGATTGCGAAGCGATAGTGGAGCGTTTCGAAGAACTTCTCGGGACGATTTTGTGAACCACCTACGCACGTTCTGCCGAAGAGACGACCTACGCTACGGAACGTCACTAAACAAGTGAACCGGGACTAAGAAGCATGTCCGAACCAGGCGATAACCGGGACGGCCAGGTACCAGACCTTTCGATAGTGATCGCGTCTTTCAACGCCTCGAAAACTTTGGCCGACCAACTCGAAGCGCTAACAGCGGAATCCTGGGGTGGGACCTGGGAAATCATCGTCGTAGACAACAACTCGACCGATTCAACTTTCGACCTCGCTAACCGCGTGGCACTGAATTGCCCGAGGTTGCGAATCGTTCGGGCGACGGACGGGCAAGGCCCCTCATACGCTCGCAATGCTGGAGCGCGGGCCGCGATCGGCCGATCCCTCGCATTCTGCGACGCCGACGACGTGATTGCATCAGGATGGGTTGGAGCCATGGGAGAGGCGCTCGCGACGAACGAGTTCGTAACGGGTCCCGTGGAACTTGAGCTCCTCAATCCAACGTGGCTCGCTTCATCTAAAGGCACGTCTGGAACCAACGATCTCGTGTGGTTCGATGATCTGTTCCCATTTGCAAGTTCTTGCAACCTCGGAGTTGGACGCGAACGGTTCCTTGCGATGGGAGGGTTTGACGAGACATTGGCTGTCGGCGAAGACATCGAGCTCTCACTGCGGTTACACCTCGCGGCTATCCAACTTCAGTTCCGCGACGAAGCAACAATTCATTACCGCTACCGCGCTGGAACCGCGGATTCATTCCGCCAAGCGATTGCATATGGTGCAGCGCGACCAGTCATTGCCGAACGTCTCGTGAAACTCGGTGGCAAACAAGCAGACCGATGGAACGGTGCACGTAACTGGGCATGGCTTCTTAGACACATCGCGTTACTTGGCAATCGCGCCGGGCGCTCACGCTGGCTATGGGTTGCCGGACAACGTATAGGGAGCTTGAAGGGGTCGGTGAAGGTCCGGCGGCTTTATCTCTGACTGCTTACAACTTCAATTTGCGCTTAAGTCGTCCGCCTAGCGCGCGCACCTTGCGTTTGGCTGCCTCGACACGCAAACCAACGGGGGAAAAGAACTCCTGCGATTCCCATTCTTCATCTAACGATCCACTGCCGATGCGACGGAACGCCGCCCACTGAGACCCGGCACGAATTAGTTCCCACCGCGGGTCAGCTGTCAGGTACTGCCGCAACTGATACGGAGCGGCCAACTGCGTGTCGTCAACGATGAGAACACCGCCCGTGATGAGATGGGATGCCATGTAGTACCAGTCGAGTTGGGGAAACGGAAACCCGTGACAACCGTCGACGAGCACTAAGTCAAGGTCGCCGATCTCCATCTTCGGCAGCGACTGGCTAGACGATCCTGGGACAAAGGCGATGTTGCCGGTTTCAATGCCATGGGCTGCACACCAGGACACAACAGCTTCGCCTTCGGACGCGTCAAGGAAAACTGAAGTGTGGTTAGCCCCTGATGCAGCGAACACAATCGTTGTTGCTCCACACCCTGTCTCGATCGTCCGCGCTCCGGGTTGTGCAACATCGGATATGTACTTCAGGCAATCCTTCGCAGCGGCCCAAACCCCCTGCGGTGCTCCGGGGTGGACATGTGGAGGGTCGCTAGCAATGAGCGCTAAGACTTCGTCGCGCGACGGCGAATCGGGCGCGGCGGTCACGATCGCGTGGCCTCGGCACCGGTTTTTCCGTCGGCGCTCGGCCCCAAGTACTCCGCTACGGCCTCGGCCCAGGCTTCTTCAGCATCGAAGTTAGTAAGACCATCGATCAAGACGTTGGAACGAAGACGAGTTGACGCTCCGTTGTGATACACGAAACCGCCGAACACCGAACCCAACTGCAAGGGACCGCGGACGCGCGTGCGGGGAAAGGGCGCAGCGCGAGCAAGGCCTTCGCGGCGCGTAATGCTTTCGCCTGTGTCCCACTCGTCACGACCCAAGCGAATCGGGTCCCAGGTACCGACGTGTGGTGTGAATGTATGGCGCCTTCGTGCGAAGTACTCGGTTTTCATCGCTAGACAACACGGGTGAACATATCCGCGTGCCGCTTCAGCGCCTGAGATGTACTTGCCATTCTCTAACGGCCCAAGAAGTGTCTCTAGCCAGTCGCCCCTGACGGGAAACGCATCCACATCGAGAGCCACGACATACTCAGTTCGAGAGAGAAGGAAGGCTAAGTCCATCGCGGGTCCATGAAAAACGTTGCGAGGTAGCAACAAACAACGCAATCGTCCGCGCGCGCGATGCGCGCGCAGGTAACGCCGACTTCCATCAACGGAACCATTGTCGACGACCAAAACTTCTACCCTCATGCCGTTGGGCG
>SHUZ01000172.1 GCA_009694415.1 Acidimicrobiia bacterium | reverse complement strand
ATGACTGGAGTCGTAAACGGCACGGGTGGTCGCGCTCGTCTTCCGGGGCGGACCATTGCAGGCAAGACCGGTACTACTGACAACAAGAAGGACGCTTGGTTCGGGGGATTTACGCCGCAGCTGGTTGCTGTTGTTTGGATGGGGGATCCCTCGGTGAACCCGCAACCGATGGGTCGCGTTGGCGAGTTCGGAGCGGTCTATGGAGGGACATACCCGGCGATGATTTGGCAGAAGTTCATGGCCAACGCGCTCAAGGATCTGCCGGTGCTCAAGTTTGCAACTCCCAACACGGCCAAATGGCCATCACCGCGTCACATCGACCCTGAAACAGGTCGAAGCGTGGGGTTGGCAACAACCACGTCAACCACATTGGCACCGGTTTCAACCTCGTCGAGCACTTCTTCAACGACGTCGACTTCGTCGACCACGTCGACCACGTCATCCACCACAACCACGACCTTGCCGGGCCCCTGAGTCAGGACAGCATGCCACCGCGAGTGGCAAGAGATGCTGGCTAATAGACCGGTAGGCTCCTAGCGATGGCTGATCTTGAAGCGCTTCTCGTGGTGCAGGAACACGACACAGCGCTCGATCGGTTACGTCATCGAAAGGCGACCCTTCCGGAACGTGCGGTATTGGCAGGCACTAAGGCCGAGTTGGCGGAAATTGCGACGCCCTTAGCGGAGGCTGAAGCGATTCGAAATGAAGGGTCGCGCTCCATCGCTCGCTTAGAACACGAAGTCGCGTCGGCGGGGGATAAGGCGACTGCGATTGACAAGATGATGTATTCCGGCACAATCAGTTCGCCGCGTGAATTGCAAAACATGCAAGCCGAGATCGACCAGATGCGACGTCATCAAAAGACACTTGAAGACAGCGAACTCGAGTTATTGGAACGCCAGGAAACCTTGGATGCAGACTTCGGCGCACTAGACGGTCGGCGCAGTACGGCGATCGCAACAGCCGCTGCCGCGGTTGTAGAGATCGATAGCAAGGTCGCGGAAATTGATATAGAAGAAAGTGCGGAGATGGTGGCGCGCTCGGCCGCTGCGGCTGTACTAACGCCCGAACTCTTGGCTCTATACGACACCTGCCGGGAACGTGCGCGCGGCGTAGGTGCCGCGCGGCTCCTCGGTCAAACTTGCCAAGGATGCATGCTTACCATTCCCTCAACCGAGGTTGAACGGATTAGGCGTGGTGGCTTAGATGGCGCGGTTGAACATTGCGACAACTGCGGCGCAATTCTTGTGCCATCGGTGTGATGGACAAGGGGCTAGCGGTCGTCATTTATTGCGACGGAGGGTCTCGGGGCAATCCCGGACCCGCCGCGATTGGGGCAGTCGTGTATGACGCCATTGACCTCTCGAAAGTGTTGGCATGTGTGAGTGAGTGCATAGGAGTAGCAACTAACAACGTCGCGGAATATCGCGCTCTCATCGCCGGTCTTGTGGCAGCTAAGGAGCAAGGCGCTCGGTGTGTATCGGTGCGCGCCGATTCTGAGCTTGTGGTGCGTCAACTCGAGGGGCGATACAAAGTAAAGAACGCTGGTTTACGGCCACTGTTTGAAGAGGCGCGCGAATTATTGCGCGAATTCGACGAAGTCGACATCGCTCATGTTCGGCGTGAGGACAACGTCGATGCCGATGCGCTCGTAAACGCAGCGCTCGACGCGTTGTGAGCTTGGAATTCTGAGGTTTTAGCGTGTTGCTCTGGTATTGCTCGCCGTCGATCGGTGGTGTGCACGAGATTTTTCGCAGCCGTGGTCTCGATTATCGGCTGATCGCGCTCGGTGCAATGCTCCCGCTAATCATTGACTTGCCGTTCGGGACGTTCGCGTATGGCCACTCGTTGCTAGTCGCCGTCGCGTTGCTTTCAGCCGTCATGTTGGCGACGATTGGTCGGTCGCGCCTTCTGCGCCGCAGACTTATCTGTATTCCCATCGGATGGTTCTGTGGACTAGTGCTTTCCGGGGCATTCCTGCACGACACGTCGTTCTTGTGGCCTCTACTGGGCGATAACTTCCCCGACGACGCGCTATTCCCGCCATTGACATTGCTGATAGTGGCCGAAGCAATCGGTCTGGCTGTGGGCATCTGGGGCTATGGAAGATTCGGGCTGCGAGATGCGCGACGGCGCGCAGCGTTTCTTCATACCGGCCGACTCGAGGAGAAGGTGCAGTGATTGTTTTCGCACGGCATGGAGAGACCGCAGCTAATCGCGCACGCCTGGCGCTCGGTCGCGCCGATCCAGTTCTCACCGAGGTTGGACGATCACAGGCAGATGCACTCGCCCGATGCCTTGGTGGCGAAGAGATCCATGCCGTATTCAGCAGTCCGCTCGTGCGCGCGCAGGAGACGGCGGCTGCCATCGCAACCGCTCTTGGGCTTGTCGTAGAGACAGACAATCGATTGATTGAACTCGACTATGGCGAGTGGGACGAACACCGTTTCGAAGACCTACCGCGCGACGAGGTCTTGCGTTGGCGAACAGATCCAAGCTTTGCTCCGCCAGGTGGCGAGAGTCTTATGGCCGTAGAGGAACGGGTCGCGGCGTTTTGCAAGCAGCACGTCGGCGGGCCGCCCGTGGTAGCGGTGAGCCACGTATCTCCGATCAAAGCGGGAGCAATCTGGGCGATGGGAGCTGGTCCGGAACTCGCATGGCGCATGTTCTGCAGCGTCGCATCCATTGCACGTATCGATGCACCGGTTGGCGTACCGCGCCTACTTAGTTGGAACGACACCAGCCATTTGTGAGAAGGCGCTTGGCCTCGCCAGCGCTAACTTCAGGCGGTAGTCACCGGAATGGATGAGCGCGCTTGCTTGGCTGGCAATTTGTATGTTCCGGTCGCGTCGATCACAAAGCGTCCCTCGCCTGGGCCGTCGGCAACCGGCATGCCGAGTGCATCCAGCAAAGCAATGTCTTCATCGGCGGATCTGCCGCCCGTGGTTAGGTAGTTACCCACGATGAGAGCGTTCGCACCAGCGAGTAGACCCATGCCTTGCAGTTCACCCAGTATCCGTTCTCGGCCACCCGCAAGTCGCAACCACGCGCTCGGCAACACAAGACGGAACAGAGCGATGGCCTGCAGTGCTTCGCGTGCGCTAATTGGTTCTAGGTCACCCATCGGTGTGCCGGGTCGCGGGTCGAGAAGATTGATCGGAACCTCGGCTGGATTGAGAGCAGCAAGTTCGAACGCGAAGTCGACACGTTGCTCGAGCGTTTCTCCCATCCCGATGATGCCGCCGCAACAGAGTTCCATGCCGGCGTCGATCGCAATCTGAGCCGTAGCAACGCGGTCTTCCCACGAATGTGTAGTGCAGATCTGCGGGAAAACGGCACGGGGTGCTTCAAGGTTGTGGTTATACCTGCGCACACCCGCGGCGGCAAGGCGCGCTGCATGTTCTGGCGTTAGAAGTCCGAGAGAGCACGCGACTTCAAGGCCGGTCTCAGCGTGGACTGCATTGACCGCTTCAATCACTTTGGCGAGCAGGCGTTCAGAAGGCCCACGCACCGCGACAACGATGCAGAACTGAGTTGCTCCCGCATCCTTGGTGGCCCGCGCGGCGTCGAGAACTTCATCGAGATCAAGAAATGCGTATACCTCCACACCGGTGTCAAATTTCACCGACTGCGAGCAAAACGCGCAATCCTCGGGGCAAGCTCCGGACTTCGCGTTGATGAGGCTCTCTAGTTCGACTTCGTTGCCGCAATACGCCAGACGGACGCGGTGCGCAAGAGCGATCAGATCGATAAGTTCATCTAATGGCAAGTTCGCGATAGCGAGCACTTCGTCGCGGGTGAGTGGGCGTCGTTCGGTTAGCAGCGCATGGTCAGCTACTTCAAGTGCGGTGGCGGCGATGACGTAACTCCTCTATCTACCGGGTCGCTGCGAGCGTAGTCAGTCGGCCATTGCGCTCTTGTGGTCAGGTGATTCTGGGTCGAGCGCGGTTGCGATCTGGCTGGCGCGCCAGGCGGTCCAACCCGCCATAACCAAGGCGGCGAGAATACAGAGCCCTACGACCGTGGATCCGGACAATCGGCCAAGTTTGTTTTGAGCCATGAACCCGTTGATAGCCGTCCAGCGCGTAGGTCCGACCATCGCGATGAGCAACATGAATGAAATAAGTGCACGCCAGTAACGCGGCCAGGGCGCAATGTCCTTGAACGGTTTGTGCAATAACAGCGCTAGAGGCCAAGCGAGAATCAGTAGGTCGTAGTGCACATGGAACAGAGGAACAAGGAGTAACAACAAGGCCAGAGTGATGGCTACTTCGGATTGATCGGTTGATGGGTCAACATGGTGCAACTTCGCAACGATAAATACCCCTAGGCCGAGTAGCGCCAGCGCACCGATTGTGGCGATCGTTTCCGATGGCTTCGAATGCGATAACCGAGAGAAGGTGTTGAAAGCATCTACGCGCAGCGACGATCCAAGACGGGACTGCGGCGACAGAGTCGTAGTCTCAAAACTCTCGCGCAGAGAGGTAATGAAGTCGCCAGCGCCACCGAAGCCTCCCGCAAGCCGCAATGAACCGATAATGCTGATAGCGATTGCAATCAGTGTGCCGTTGATGGCAGCTCGAGTTTCACGTCTGCACAACATGAGAACTACCAACACAACGCCGAATGTTGGTTTCCCTAACGCGAGGACAACTCCGATGGTGGCCCAACCGGGTCGACTGCGACCGCATGCGAGCGCCAAGTAGATGCCAAGGACAAAGATCAGCGTCGATTCCCCTGTGCGCAGGTCCCAGAATCCAGGATTGCTCAACAGCAACAGCGTCGCGAAAGCAAAGACCTTGGCCACGGTCAGTGCATGGCCAGCGAGGCGCAACGCAGTGCCAGCCAGGACAACAATTAGGCAGATGTTTAGACAGAAGTAGACGCCACGTGCGGTTGCGAGAGACAGTCCAGCAAATGGCAGGTGCAATACAAGATGTACGGGTGAGTAAAGCGGAAACTCTTGGCCAACCGGGTACGTCTCGTAGAAGATCGATGGGTCATATGGGTTTATGCCATCCAGGAGGGCGCGGGATGGGTAATAGATGGCGTCCCTGAAGTCGGTTAACCACCCA
>SHUZ01000171.1 GCA_009694415.1 Acidimicrobiia bacterium | reverse complement strand
CGCTCGGCTATCTCGATCAAATTGCGGAACAACATCGCAATCGTCGTTGGGCCGACGCCACCTACCCGCGGCGTGATGAATCCAGCAACTTCTTCGCACCGCACATCAACATCTGGAAGCAATCGACTGCCCTCGTAACGGACGCCGCCACCTACAACAGCGCAACCTGGCGAGATGTGCTCGGGTTGAAGGATTCCTGGCACTCCAGCAGCAGCGATCACTACATCGGCCCTGCGGGTATAGGTAGGCCAGTCCGAAACTCCCGTGTGAACAATGGTCACAGCGGCGTTCGCTGTTGCACGCTTTTGGGACAGCAATAAAGCAAGCGGTCGCCCCAGCGTGGACCCACGTCCGAGAATGCAGACGCTGCGGCCAGCAATCGGCACTTCATAGTGCGCTAGCAGCGCCTCGATGCCTGCAGGTGTGCACGGAATAGGACCCGGCATCATCAGCGCGAGGCGACCCATATTGATGGGGTGCAATCCATCGACGTCTTTGTCTGCATCCAACGCCAATATCGCGGCATCAAAATCAATTTGCGGCGGAGCCGGATACTGAAACAACACAGCGTCAATGGCGTTGTCGTTGTTCAGTTCGTCGATCGCCGCCAACACATCATTTTGGGTGGCTTCCTTCGGAAGATGAACATCGCGCGAGGCGCATCCCAACTCTCCTGCTTTTGCATGTTTCATCGCCACATAGCGCGCACTGGCGTCGTCGTCGCCGACCAACAAGGTCGCCAGTCCAGGCGTGAGGCCACGCTCTTTCAACTCAGCGATGCGCGGCGCGAGATCCGCAAATACGGACTCAGCCACAGGAGCACCTGACATCAGCACACATTCCATCAGTGGAGGAAGTGCCTTTCGCCAGTGAACACCATTGCCAGCCCCAACTCGTCTGCCCTTGCAATGACTTCATCGTCCCGCATAGCACCACCAGGCTGCACAACTACTGCGACTCCTGCACCCGCCGCCGCTTCAACGCCGTCGGGAAACGGGTAAAAAGCATCGGAAGCACAAGCGCCACCGGCGGCGCGCCCCGCTGCCTTCTTCGCTGCAATCTCGCCGGACTCCACTCTGTTCTGTTGTCCAGCTCCAATGCCGACCGCTTGCCCGTCTTTCACAAGGACAATCGCATTCGACTTCACATGGCCACACAATCGCCATGCGAGTTCAGCATCTGACCACTGCGCTTCAGTAGGCGCAATCTTCGTTACGACACGCCAATCTGCACGCGCTGCAAGAAAATGTGCGGACTCCTGCACGAGAAACCCGCCAGAAATTTGACGCAACTCCAACGACTCATTGGTCGGTGCGGCCCCCTCCAACAGCCTCGTGTTCTTGCGCTTTTTAATGAGTAGATCAACCGAGCCGGGCGCATACCCGGGCGCGATAACGACATCGGCCTGCGGCCCGTCAACCATCGCAGCAGCAGTCGTTGCATCGAGTTGCCTGTTGAACGCCACTATTCCGCCAAACGCGGACCGTTCATCGCACGACAAGGCTCGTTGATATGCGGTTGCGAGATCGGTTGCAACCGCGACACCACACGGGTTCGCGTGTTTGATGATCGCGCATGTCGGATCCCCACCAACATCGTGCACGAGTTTCCACGCGGCCTCGGTGTCATACAGGTTGAGATAACTAAGCGCGAGCCCACCGTGTTGGACTAGCCCGTCCCACCAACTGCTTGTGTCTACCTTGCGATACAGCGCTCCCTGTTGATGTGGGTTCTCGCCGTATCTAAGTGGCTTGTCTACGCGTTCGAGCGGGATATTTAGAAAACGCGGCAGAGTTTCGCCGGTCTGCAGCCATTCAACAATGGCGGCGTCGTACGTGGCCGTGTGTGCGAATGCTTCGAGAGCTAGGGCGCGCCTAGTGGCGTCGGAAAGCGCGCCACGCTCGCGTAACTCGGCGATCACAACGTCGTATTGC
Source organism: Acidimicrobiia bacterium (assembly GCA_009694415.1). Classification (GTDB taxonomy): domain Bacteria; phylum Actinomycetota; class Acidimicrobiia; order IMCC26256; family JAENVU01; genus SHUZ01. The sequence goes on along the minus strand of SHUZ01000171.1, from coordinate 3,172 downwards.
CTGGGACTGGAAACGATGCCGACGAACGCGTGGTTCTTGGCCGCTGCACGCGTCATCGCTGGTCCACCGATATCGATCAGGTCTATTGAGGGATCGAGGTGGAACGGATAAAGATTGGAAACAACTAGATCGAACGCCTCGATCCCGTGCTCGGCCATGTCGGCGCGATGGGATTCACTCGTCGGGTCAGCCAACAAACCGCCGTGAATCTTGGGATGCAATGTGACCACTCTGTGATCCAGAATCGGTGGGACACCGGTTAGGTCGGCCACATCGACCACCGGTAGCCCAGCATCGAACAATGCCTGCGCGGTGCTGCGGCTTGAAACGAGTTCCCAACCCATTTCATGCAACGTGCGCGCGAAGTCCTGCACCCCAGTCTTGTCATAGACCGAAAGCAAAGCCCGCGGCATCAGAGTTCCTCCTGCGGCTCAACCGCTTGTTCGTTCGCAACAATTTGTGCGAGCACCGCGGGATATAGGCGGCGCTCAACTTCTTTGATCCGCTCGTGCAGACTCGCGGACGTGTCATCTGACAATACGGCAACGGACTCTTGAGCAAGAATCGGTCCGTCGTCCACTTCAAGGGTTGCGTAGTGCACCGTGCACCCAGTTACCGTCACCCCGGCAGCGAGCGCATCGTCGACGGCATGCCATCCCTTGAAGTCAGGTAGCAAGGCCGGGTGGGTATTTACGATCCGACCCGGATAGGCATCATGGATCGATTTTTCGAGGATGGTCCCGAACCCTGCCATCGCGACTAGGTCTACGCCATGGCCAGCTAACGCATCGACCACGCGATGCGTAAATGCAACTCGATCAAAACTTGGACCATACGAATCGCGCTCAATCACCTCGACCGCCACGCCAGCCGCTGCAGCACGCTCAACCGCTTGGCACGGCCTATCGACGACCACACAAGTGATCGGCAAATCGGCTTCCAAAAGGGCGGCGAGAATGGTTCCACTCCCAGACGCCAAGACTCCGATATGCATCAGCGCCAAACTAGCCCGCGGCCCGATGGATGGGGCGGGACGACATGCAGACAATTTGTTAAGACCATCGCGGGATATCCTGGCTGCGTTCACAATGCTCGAGGAGCACCAATGCGTTCAATGAAGCGTCCGTTTAGTGCCGCGCTCGCGGGACTCTCAATGGCGGCACTCGCTGGAGTCATGGCGTCGCCTAGCGCTGCGAAGACCGCTCCACGCGGCCCGATGACGTTCACACCGATAGCGGGTTCTTCTTACGACGCCGCCCAAGACCTGGACGCACCGTGGACTATCCCGGCGGGTTATAGCCAAGAAATCGTGGCGGACGAGTCGGCCCTCGATATTTATCCGGGCCAGCACGATTGGTACGACATGAACGTCAGCAACGAAACCGGGAGGCGTGCTGGTCGCTATCTCTACCGAACCCACGAAGTGCGCGGAGTACCAAGCGGCGGTGCAATATCGGTCGTCGATCTCAAGACTGGCGAGGTTTCGGTTGTTGCCCAGCGAGCCGATTGGATGGCACTGGACGGCATTTACTTTACGTCCTGGGGGACTCTCTTGTTCGCCGAAGAAACCGCTCAAGGGAGCATGTTCGAATTGCATATCGATAAGAAGGATCCAACAAAAGGTACGGTCGAGGAACGGCCCGCAGTCGGTGCACTCGCGCACGAAGGCATAGCGATGGATTCAAGCGGCAATGTTTATGTGATCGACGAAACGTTTGGCGGTTCGATCTATAGGTTCAAGCCAGACAAGAAGGGAGACCTATCCGCTGGGCAACTCTCGGCATTGAAGATCACCAAGGAAGGGGACTCTCATGGAACGGGCAACTTCACCTGGGTTCCACTAGATCGCGAGTTGGTGAAGACTGACGGGCGCGCTGCAGCGTTAACAGCAGGAGCTACGGGGTACGCGAGACCTGAAGACCTCGTAGTGATCGGAGACACGCTCTACGCGGCCATCACAGATGCCGACGAGGGCGAAAAGGCCGGACGCGTGCTCGCGATAGATCTCAAAGGTCGGAAGGTGTCCGAGTACGTGGCGGTGGATACCAACGCTAAACCCGAAGACCGAGACTCACGGGTAACAGGGTTCGCGAGTCCCGACAACCTCGCCAAAGGTCCCGATGGTCGCCTATGGATCATTGAGGACAACAGCCCGAGCGATATCTGGGTGGCTACAGGCCGCACACGAGGGGGAAGCGCAAAAAAGATTGACCTTTTTGCGTCACTCGGCGATCTTGCGGGCGAAGGTTCCGGGATCTATTTTGGGCCCGACCCAAAAACGTTGTTTGTAAACATTCAACATTCCGGAAACACCAACGACAAGACGATGAAGATCACCAAGAGCCGCTGAATTTGGTGGGTCCACCGATCTGACTCACAGGCGTGGTCAACTTTGAATCGTCACGACTTAGACCAGGGAGGCTCCTATGGACAAGCTCAAAGAAATGGGTATCGGTGAACGTGTTGTGGTTATCGCAGCGATCGTTCTATTAATCGACTCGTTCTTGCCTTGGTACAGATACAGCATCAAGATCGGCGACTTGGGTATGGGGGTGTCGTATAACGGATGGGGGTATCCGTCGGGATTCATGTCCATGCTCGCAATCCTCCTTGGAATTGCGATGGGCGTGCAGATTGTCCTGAATCGCCTTGGCGTAGTCGAGTTCCCCGAGAAACTCGGCAGCATGACATGGGGCCGCGCGCACACGATCGCAGGAGTGATCGCGTTTTTGCTCGTCCTCATCAAGTTGATCAGCAATACCGATTTCACTGCCTTCGGTATCTACATCGGTCTACTAAGCACCGCAGCGCTTGGCATTGGTGGATTCTTGATGACACGCGATGAGACCGCCGGCAACACGCCCTGATCTACACCGCACGTCTACAGCGCGGCTACAACCTCGGCCATTAGTTCGCCAGCCTCCGTTGGGTTCATTCCTACCAAGACCCCTGCTTCGCGAAGAGCGTCCATCTTCGCTGCCGCAGTTCCTTTGCCGCCAGACACGATCGCGCCTGCATGACCCATCTTCTTGCCCGGAGGCGCCGTAACCCCAGCGATGTATGACACGACGGGCTTGGACATCGATGACTTGATGAACTCCGCCGCTTCCTCCTCCGATGTTCCGCCAATCTCGCCGAACATCATGACCGCTTTTGTTTCTGGGTCTTCTTC
>SHUZ01000170.1 GCA_009694415.1 Acidimicrobiia bacterium | reverse complement strand
GAGAGGAGACGGCTAGATCTTGAAGGTTTTCTTCGCAGGGACACCCAGAGAACCATTCTTCTTTGGAGTAATCAGGACGCTCCATGTGCCTCTGGTTTTGAGCTTGATGCTGCAGGTTGCTTTGATGCTGCAGGAGCCGGTGATGGTTTGTTTGCCATTGCTTGCACTGATGCTGGAGGTGGTGCTGGTATCGGCTGTGAAGGTTGCTGTGAGGGGTTTTTGGGTGTGGGTTTCGACCATGTTTTGATCGTGGGGGTTCTGGGAGTCGTCGTCGGAGTCGTCCAGTGGGACCACGACCATGCTGTCGTCATTCAGGCGGATCGGGGAGGGCGAGCAGCGCGGTGTATGGCAGGGCCACGCGGCACGGGCTACCGTCCTCCACCAGCACCGTCGAGGCGCTGGCGGTAACGGTGATGGCAACTGCCGTCTCGTGTACTCGGACAAGGGTGTGACTTTGCGATCCGATGAACGCCGTTGTCTCGACGATCCCTGCCAGCACGATTGAGGCTTCATCGATCTCCTCTCCCTCAGTGAGCAGTCGAACATCGCCGGGGCGGATACCGAGTGCTAGCGGCGATCCTAGCCCGGCGCCGCCGGTGTCTATTGGGACTGTCTCGTGCCCTGGTATGGTCACGCCGCCAGCCACCGTAGTCCCCTCGAGCAAGTTCATCGTGCCGATGAACGATGCGACGAACCGGTCGGCAGGACGACGATACAATTCTTGGGGCGGGGCGATCTGAAGAACGCGTCCGTTTCGCATTACCGCAATACGGTCAGCCATCGTCATCGCCTCCTCCTGATCATGCGTCACGACCACGAAGGTGAGCCCAATTTCGTGTTGCATGCGCTTTAACTCGATCTGCATCTCTTGGCGAAGTTTGCGATCGAGTGCGGCGAGCGGTTCGTCAAGTAGCAAAACCCGTGGCCGCTTGATGATTGCCCGTGCCAGAGCTACGCGCTGCCGCTGGCCGCCGGATAACTCGTGTGGTCGACGATCGGCTAGTGCGTGCATGTCGGCGATGCCGAGTACCTCGTCAACGCGAGCCTCGATCTCGTTTTTTGGCAGATGGTCCGCCTTGAGACCGTAGGCGATATTGTCACGTACTCGCATGTGGGGGAACAGCGCATACGACTGGAACATCATGTTGACGGGTCGGTCGTACGGTTTTGAGTGACCGAGGTCCTTGCCGTCGAGGAGGATGCGGCCCGAGTCAAGCACACCGAATCCGGCGATGGCGCGAAGGAGCGTTGTCTTGCCGCAACCGCTCGGGCCGAGTAGTGCGAAGAACTCGTTCTCACGGATTTCGATCGACACCCGATCGAGAGCTATGACGTCGCCAAACCGCTTGACGGCAGACTCGATCGAGATGACGTTTTGACTACTCATGTGGTGGGCTCCTCCGCGTCGGCGGATCGGCGCCCGGGGCGGGGGCGCGCGAACAGGTAGGCCGTGAGAATCAACACCATACTGAAGAGCAGCATGATCGTCGCCACGGCGTTTATCTCTGGCGTCACGCCGAATCGGATCATCGAGTAGACCTGGATCGGAAAGGTCACGGTCTGACCGGCCGTGAAGTAGGCGATGATGAATTCGTCGATGGAAAGCGTGAACACAACAAGCGCGGCGGCGACGATGCCTGGCCAGATAATGGGTAAGGTGATCCGCAGGAACGTGGGTACCTCACGCATGCCGAGGTCGAGTGAGGCCTCCTCGACGGCACGGTCAAAACCTCGCAGTCGCGTGCGCACGATGGCCGCCGCGAACGCGATACCCCAGACGGAGTGGGCGATGATAACTGAGCCGGTTCCGAGCGGAAAGGTGATCGCCGTGAAGAACGAGAGGAGACCGATACCTGTCACGACGTCAGGGATCATCAATGGCAGATACACGCCATTTTCGAGCGCTGCGCTGCGCGTGTGCCGTTCCAAGCCGAAGGCGAGGAGCGTGCCGAAGACCACTGAGATCAGCGTCGCAATCAGCGCGATCACGAGGGTGTTGCGAATCGATGTCAACATATCGCCGTCGTGCATCAGTTCTTCGTACCACCGGAGCGAGAACCCACGCCACACCATCGCCAGTTTTGAGTCGTTGAATGAGAGCACGATCAGGATCGCGATCGGTAGGTAGAGGAACGCCAACAGCGCGCCCATGTAGACCACGAGGAGCGGATTGCGGCCGCGATTAGTCATCGATTCGTACCTTGCGGTTCCGACGCAGGACGAGTGATTGGAGGACTAATAGTCCCATCAGTATCAGTAACAGGAGCAATACGAGCATCGATCCGAATGGCCAGTCGCGAGTTGTCAGGAACTGTCGGTTGATCAAGTTGCCAATCATTTCGCTGCGCCCGCCGCCGAGTAATTCGGGCACCGGGATGTTGCCGAGACTCGGTACGAACACGAAAACAACGCCGGCGACGACGCCCGGAATGATGAGTGGCAGCACCACGGTGCGTAGTACTCGGAGAGGGCGGGCGCCGAGGTCCGCTGCGGCCTCAAGCACTTGCGGGTTGATGCGTTCGATCGCAGCGTAGAGCGGCAGGATCATCAGAGGCAGGTAGCCGTAGACGAGGCCGAGTACGACCGCCGCGTCGTTATAGAGCAGTGACAGGGGCTCGTCGATGAGGCCGATTCGTTTGAGAATGCCGTTGACGACGCCTTCGCGGTTGAGCAGAATTATCCAGGCGTATGTGCGGATCAGAAAATTCGTCCAGAAGGGCAGGATGACAAGCATCAACAGCACCGTCCGCGTTCGCGCCTGGGGACGGGTGGCGATGAAATACGCTGCGGGGTAGCCCAGCACAAGGCAGATCGCCGTCGTTATCGTGGCGATGACGACGGAGTGCCAGAGGACACCGAGGTACAGCGGGTCTGTGGCGCGCACAAGGTTGCCAAATCCAGGCTCATAGATGATCTCGCCGTAGGGTGCGCCCTTGAAGAACGCGGTCACCAGTACTAGACCGATCGGGAGGACCAGGAAGATCACCCACCACGTTAGTGTGGGCACGACCGTGAGGAGACCGAGCCGGGCACGTGCGCGCTGGGTGAAACCCACCTCCGGAGCAGGTTGTCCCGCTCCGGAGGTGGGCGTTTTAGATGCCGTCACAGGCATGCCCTCGCCCGGGCTAGCCGGCCTTCACCTTCGACGCCGCCTCGGCGAAGGCGGCGTGACCTTCGCCGAGATCCTCTAGCGCCTCCTGCTGGAGCAGCAGGTTCGGCGGGATGGCCATATTCGGGAACTGCTCAAGCAGAGCCGGGTCGAGCGCATCCATGGCGCCCTTGTTGGGGACCTTGTAGAGGATGTTTTCCGCCACCCACTGGCCATTTTGAGTCTCCAGGATGAAGTTCATGAACTGGTGCGTGGCCTCCATGCGAGTGGAGCCCTTCGGGATCACGAGGGTGTCAACGAAGAGGTCTGAGCCTTCCTTCGGTATCACGAACTTGATCCGAGGGTCTTCAGCTGTTCCGTAGTTGCACCAGCCGTCCCAGCCCTGCACCGCTACGGCCTCACCGCTGACAAGTTTCGAGTAGAACGTCTCGGCGTCGTAGCCGAGCAGTGTCGCCTTCGCGGCGATCGACAGGTCAACGGCCTGTTGGAGTTCAGCCGGGTCCGTGGTATTGAGCGAGAAGCCAAGTAGTTTGAGGGCTGGTTCGAGCAGCCACCGGTCTTCGTCAAGCATGGTGATCTTGCCCTTGAGCGCTTCGTCCGGTGTTAGCAGGTCGGCCCAACTGTCGATCACGGTGTCGCCGACGAGATCCTCGCGGTAGCAGATGCCAGTCGTGCCCCAAGAGTAGGGGATCGAATGGGCGTTACCGGGGTCGTATGCAACCTCAGAGGCCTCAGGGTAGAGATTCGCCAGATTGGGTATTTTTGAGGCGTCAAGTGGCTCGACCTTGCCGGCAGCGATCAATCCCTGCGTGAATGGCGATGTCAAGAACACGATGTCGTAGGTGCCTGGCGCAGCAGCCGTGATCTTCGCAATCCCATCTTCGTTCGATGTGATGTAGGAGATCTCAAGATCGTTGCCGGTCTTCTTCTTGAACTCGGCGGCGAGATCCTCGGGGATATAGTCATTGAAGGTCAGGACATGGAGCGTGACGGGCCCCGTTTCTTGTTCGGGCGCAGCCGAATCACTGCCGCCGCATGCCGCAACGATCGCAAGGGCCAGCATGATCACCGTCGCGACTGCCAATTTTCGGATATTCCTGTTCATGATCTCAGCTCTCCCTTGCGTGTGGTGGGTCTCTTCAGCCGCCATGGCGATTCGCCCGCGGTTCCTCTCCTACTGCTTACCCTAACGCCCCCGGGTGCGAGATGCAATATGTGATACGATATCATATATAGGATGGTTGCTGAAAACCGTAGTCGACCTTTTCGTGACTATGGCTGTGACGAGGTCGTTACCGACGAAATGGTCGCCCGTCGCTCGCGCGTTTCCCGGTGCGATCCTCGACGGGTCGTACTCGTCCCGTAGCGGCAACGAAGCCGAAGGAAGGATCGAGACGTCTCTGACACGACTATCTTCTACTCTGAGGCGAGCACCACTGTTGCTTTTGGCTGGGGCTGCTACCCGCACGACTGACACAAAGGATCGACAGGATGCTCACGCTGACACTTCGGAAGGTTCTTGCGGTGATCGTTGTCGGCGTCGGTGTCGGCTTGGGCCTTGCTGCCTGCGGAGGGACTGCGTCAACCGACCCGTCCGGCACGACCCCCTCCACTCCCACCGCCACCCCCACCGCCACCGCTGCGGCGGTGGCCGAAGAGGCACCGGAACACATTCATAACCTCGCGCTGTTGGAGGGAGTGGTGTATCTGGGAACGCATAACGGAATGTGGATGGAGCAACCGGATCAGTCCGTCGTGCGGGTCAGCGAAGTTCCGTTCGATGTGATGGGTCTCGCGCGAGCGGGTGACCGCTGGTTGGCTTCAGGCCATGCGGGAGTCGGCCTAGACCCGCACGCGAACTTGGGGTTGCAAGAGTCCACTGATGACGGGCGTACCTGGCAGGCGGTGTCGTTGGCAGGGGAGATAGATTTTCATCGCCTCGTCGCCTCCGGCAATGTTGTCATTGGTCTTTCGTCCAGTGATGGCGCGCTGATGAAATCGACAAATGATG
>SHUZ01000169.1 GCA_009694415.1 Acidimicrobiia bacterium | reverse complement strand
AATGGTCACGCGCAGGCGAGGGGAAGTACACGGGAATCTTGCCGATGGCATCAACGAGGCCGACGAAAGCTTTGAAGTTCACTTCGACGTAATGACTAATTTCGAGTCCGAAGTTGGACTTGAGTGTGTCGATCAACTTCTGTTCACCGTCTCGGTTGTTGTTATAGGCGGAGTTAATACGATCGCTACCTTGGCCGGGGATGTCGACTACGAGGTCGCGAGGGAACGACACGAGCAATCCAGATTTCGCAGATGGATCGACATGAAGAACCATGATCGTGTCTGATCGCTGGCCGCCCTGTTCCGCGGCGCTGCCAAATGCTTCTTCTTGCACCGCGTTATCGACAAACTGACGGCTATCAGATCCAACGATTAGATAATTGGCTGCCTCCGCTGGGCCTTCCGACATCAGTTCCAACTCGGGCGCCCGAGGAATCTCATTCAACCGATCGTTTACGACTTGGTTGCCGATCACCGTTCCGCCGACGACGAGCAGAAAACTCACCCCGAGGGCGATGAGAAAACGGGAACGGAAGGCGCGCAAGGGCGATGCGGTCGAGTTCACGATGGACTGATGTTAGGCGACGGGGGGCCTCTAAAACGGGCGCCGCAACCTACTGAGGTTCGCACCACGGCACTCGCTAGCCTCAGGACATGCGAGGAGGCGCCCGCCTAGGAAACCGATCGTCTGGCGAAGTGCTCGCAGCACTCCCAGACGAAATCGCAGCCACCGTCGTGCGCGATGGCCCTGCGGTTGTGATCGCCTGCGGGACCGAAGAAGTAATTGAATCCAACGGCACTGCCGTATTCGCCGCCCTAGATGCGCTTTCGTCCGGTTGGTGGGCAGGGTTCATCAGTTACGAGCTCGGACGAGCCGTTGAACGCGTAGAGCGGCGCGTGAGGCGCGCCGCGAATCTCCCTGATGCACGTTTCATGCGTTTCTCTGCACGGGTCCGACTACAACCAGGACATGACCCAATTTTCGAGGGAAGAGGCGATGCCCTGCGCAGACTCGTCGACGCGGTCGACAATCCTGAACCCGTGCCCGCCCCTGAAGGCATCGACCGCTGGACTTCGAGTCTCAACCACGATGAATACGAGCAAGGCGTACGAACGATCGTCGAGCTAATCGAATCCGGTCACTGTTACCAGGCCAATCTCACTCGTCGCCTGACCGGACAGCCAGTCGATGCCATTCGACTTTGGAGCGCGGTCGATGCGGGCAACCCGGCGCCGCACGCGACCTTTTTTCGTTTCGACGATTTAGCCATAGTGTCGGCATCGCCTGAACTCTTCCTGCACCTCGATGGAGGTCGCGTTTTTACCAGGCCCATCAAAGGCACAAACAAGAACGCCCTCGATCTGATGGCGAGCGCGAAGGACTACGCCGAAAACGTGATGATCGTCGATCTTTCGCGTAACGACCTAGGCCGAATCGCTGTTCCAGGGTCCATCCAGGTGCCCGGGCTCTGTGAATTGGAAACCCATCCCGGACTCGTCCACCTGGTGAGCACGGTCAGCGCTGAGATGCGAGATGGCGTCGGGCTTGGGGGCTTGCTGCGCGCGACGTTCCCCCCTGCTTCGGTAACCGGCGCCCCGAAGCCGCGCGTTTTACAGGTAATCGAAGACTTGGAACCGGTAACCCGCGACATCTACTGCGGTGCACTCGGTTGGATCGACACAGACCAGGCCCGCGCCGATCTATCGGTAGCGATCCGCACGTTCGCCATCGATGAAGAAACTCGTTTCGGTGTCGGTTCCGGAATTACCGCCGACTCCAACCCGACGGCAGAGTGGGAAGAGACGGAACTCAAGGCATCACGACTCCTTGCTCTAGCCGGAACAACTTCCGCGCGCGTGCAAGTCGGGGCGGGACTGCGATGAAGGTTTGGTTGAACGGCGTGTTGGACGGCGTCGAAAACCTACGGATCTCCCCCCTTGACCACGGGCTACTCACGGGCGACGGAGTTTTCGAAACGCTTCGCGTATACGGAGGGACTCCATTTGCATGGAGCCGCCATTACGCGCGGCTGATGGACTCGGCATCTGGTTTGGACCTGGACGTTCCTCCCGATGAAGAACTACGCGACGCGGCAAAGGCCGTGATCGATGCCAATGAAATCCTCGAAGCGCGACTACGCATCACGATCACGGGAGGCGAAGCACCCCTCGGCTCAGAGCGCAGCGACGCTCGCCACACGGTCATCGTTGCAGCAAGTCAGGTAGACGTTGCCCCATCAACAACGGATGTCGTTACCGCGCCTTGGGCACGCAACGAAAAGGGGGCGACCTCAGGAATAAAAACAATCTCGTATGGGGAAAACGTCAGGGCCCTCGCATACGCCCATCAACGCGGAGCTGGAGAGGCCATATTCGCTAACACCCGCGGCGAGGTTTGCGAAGCGACCGGTTCGAATCTGTTTCTAGTTACAGATGGAATCCTTCACACGCCTCCGCCGGATTCCGGTTGCCTCCTCGGCGTCACGCGAGCTCTCATTATCGAACTAGCTGCCACACATGGCATCGAACTCAGACAAGAGGCTCTACCTCTCGATGCCCTGAAGGCATCCGACGAAGCTTTCCTCTCGTCAACAACACGCGAAGTGCAGGCCATCAGCGCTGTCGACGGACGCGATTTGCCAATGGCGCCGGGACCGATAACCGAACTCCTCCGCGAATCATTCAGCGCTCTGGTTGCACGCGACCTCAACCCTTAATTGAGTTTGCGCGTTAAGCCGGGCGCAGATGCACGACGTCACCTGCAGCGATAGTCACGACGTCGCCCGTGTCCGGTTGGACCAACAGGTGTCCGAACTCATCTACGTCCACCGCAATACCAACGACGGACGAATCGTTGCGATCAACGCGAACCCGTTTACCCAATGTTGCGAGTCGATCTCTATAACTTTGAATGGTGACATCTAGATCATCGAGCAGTTCCGAATATCTGGTGAGGAACGCTTCAAGCACTTCGTCGCGCGTCGCCGACTGACCACCTTCGAGCGACACCGCTGTCGCGATCCCTTCGAGTTCTTGCGGAACCACATCCCACGCAAGGTTCACCCCGATTCCAACGACCACCGCATCCCCCGAAGATTCGGCAAGTATTCCCGCGAGCTTCTTGTCGCCCACCAGCAAGTCGTTCGGCCACTTGATTTCAGCCATGACGCCTGTGGTGTGTTGCACCGCGTCAGCCATCGCAAGAGCCGCTGCCATTACAACGATCTGCCGGTGCGATGCATCGAGTTCTGGGCGCAACAGGACCGAGACGAGCAAGGAGGCGCCCGCCGGGGTTTCCCAGGTTCGGCCTAAGCGTCCTCGGCCAGCACTTTGCCTATCGGCCACCACAACAAGACCGGTGGGAGCACCTTCGCGAGCCCTATCGAGCAAGTAACGATTAGTTGAATCGACCTCATCGAGACGCAAGATGTCAACGAATCGGTGCGAGTTGTCGTTCGGCACATTCACGACCCGTAGAATACGGCGGCCCTAGCCCCCTCCGTATTGGATAGCCCGTGCTCTCGAAGATCCTCATCGCCAACCGTGGCGAGATCGCTATACGTGTAATGCGCACCTGCCGTGAGCTCGGCATCACTTCAGTCGCCGTTTACTCCGAGTTAGACCGCGATGCTGCTCACGTCCGCTATGCCGATGAGGCGTATGCCCTAGGGGGCAAAACTGCCGCTGAAAGTTACCTAAATACCGACGCTATCTTGGCGGCAGTTAAGGCTTCTGGAGCCGATGGCCTGCACCCCGGCTACGGCTTCTACGCAGAGAATGCCGACTTCGCTCGCGCTATTTCGGATCTCGGAGTGACATGGATCGGACCGCCACCTGAAGCAATCGAGATCATGGGAGACAAGATCTCCGCACGCCGAGCCGCGGACCGCGGCGGCGTTGCAAGTGTTCCGGGCACTCTCGACCCGATTGAAAGCGTCGACGATGTCATCGCATTCGGCGAAAAAGTTGGATGGCCAGTCGCGATCAAGGCCGCATACGGCGGTGGCGGCAAGGGAATGAAAGTCGTTCACGACGCCGCGGGGGCGCAAGCAGGTCTTGAGTCGGCAGAGCGAGAAGCGCAGGCGTACTTCGGAAGATCGGAAGCGTATTTAGAGAAATACCTAACAAATCCCCGCCACATCGAGATACAAATCATTGCCGACAACCATGGCAATGTCGTGTGGCTTGGTGAACGCGATTGCTCTGTGCAACGTCGTCACCAGAAACTTGTCGAAGAATCGCCAGGTGCAGGGATCGACGAAGCGACACGCACAGCGATGGGCGAAGCCGCTGTGCAGGTAGCGCGAGGTTGCGGTTATGTCAACGCTGGCACGATCGAAATGCTCTACGAGGACGGGGAGTTTTATTTCCTCGAGATGAATACAAGGCTGCAGGTTGAGCATTGCGTGACCGAGTACGTCACGTCGCTCGATCTTGTCGCAGAACAGATACGAATCGCGAGTGGCGAACCGCTTTCTGTCACCCAGGAATCGGTCGTGCGTCGCGGCCATTCGATCGAATGTCGAATTAACGCAGAGAACCCAGCCAAGGGCTTCCTTCCTTCACCAGGAACGATCAACCGGATGACGGTACCGGCAGGCCCTGGAGTGCGATGGGACGCCGGATACGAAGAGGGCGACGCGGTGTCGCAGTACTACGACAACCTCGTAGGCAAACTCGTTGTCTGGGCTCCCGACCGCGACTCGGCGCGACACCGCATGCTGCGCGCGTTGAAGGAACTGACTATCGACGGAATTCATACGACAAAACCTGCGCATGAATTGATCCTCGCTCACCCCGACTTCGCCGCAGGGAAACATTCCACACGTTGGCTTGAAGAGCACGTGGACATGAGCGCGCTCGAAAGCATTTCTAATGCCGCTGCACCGGTTGGCACCGAAGATCTAGCGCCACAAGTCTTGCCTGTAGAAGTCGACGGGCGTAGGTTCGAAGTGAAGATCTGGATGCCAGAGGTAGTGGCTTACGGGTCAAGCGGGACGGCGAAAAAAACGCCCAGGCCGCGTGCCGCTACGTCGGCAGTCGGGAACTCCAATGGCACGATAAGCGCTCCCATGCAGGGGACCATCGTGCGGTTGCTCGTGAAAGCAGGGGACAAAGTCGATGCCGGGCAGGGTCTCCTCGTGCTTGAAGCAATGAAAATGGAGAATCACGTGACCGCGGAACATGGCGGAACCGTCAAAGAGATCCG
>SHUZ01000168.1 GCA_009694415.1 Acidimicrobiia bacterium | reverse complement strand
GCGGTGGCGCACCATCTCTCTCGAGCGCCTCCCGAAGGTCGCTAAGCGGCAGGTTGGCAACATTGACCGTGAGTGCCTCATCGAGCCACAGGTCCGACATGGTGATGAACCGCACCGCAACGGCACCCACAAGGACAACTGCAAGCAACAACGTGGCGATCAATCCGAACGACGGCCGCGAAGGCTCGGCAACAGGTGCCGCCTCCGTTACTTCAGGCAAAGTGGGTTTTGGGTTGTCTTTCACGACGGCGTCGCGTACTCCTGTTGTGAATTGCTGTTTTGCAGCAGTGGGTTAAGTCTCTTGTTTAGTTAGAGATCTTAGGAACAACGTCGGCAGAGAAGCGTTCGAGGCTCTCACTCGACGGGAAGTCCCGGAACCACAGCACAAACTCGCCGCAGCCAGCGTCCACGAACGCATGAACCTTCTCTGTCACCTGCTCGACCGTTCCGACGAAGTGATCTCGAACATAATCCTCGCTCGAGGATCCTCCCCAAAGATTCCCGCCGTCGGGCGAATCAAGCCATCGCTTGAGGTCGGCTTCGTTGTCGAACAATCGACAATCTGGCCCATGGGTGCGCACGATCGACCCAAAATCCCGTCCAATGGCATCGCAATGTTGAGCCAGTACTTCGGACTTGTGTATGAAATCTTCGATCCCCACCTGCCAGTTCGTCGCGTCTGCATGTTGCGCCGCGATCTTCAACGTGACCTTCTCGCCACCACCGCCAACCCAAATCTTTGGGCGTGGATTCTGGAGCGGCTTGGGATCACAGAACGCTCCTTTGAAGTTGAGATGCTCGCCTGCAAACGTGACGGTCTCTTCGGACCACAACCGCGGAATAACGGTGATTACCTCTTCGAGTATCGCCAAGCGCGTACGGTCCGACGGATACTCGTAGCCGTATGCCTCGTACTCCCGCGTGAACCAGCCAGCGCCGAGGCCCAGAATGAGACGTCCACCGGAGAAGACATCGATGCAGGCCGCTTCTTTGGCTAGTAATCCAGCATTTCGATAACCAACGCATGTGACCATCTGTCCTAGGCGCACCTTCGACGTGACCTGTGACAACGCTGCGAGCATCGTGAACGCTTCGAAGCAATGCGTCGCCTCGCGCCGTGGCACCGTTTCTACGTGGTCGTATACCCAAAGGTGGTCGTATCCAACACGTTCTGCCAACTGCGCAATCTCGACGGAACGACCCCAGGCCGCTGCGGCATCCCAATCCGTGTACTCGAGTTTCCAACCTTGAGGAACGAACGTTCCCCACCGCAATTGTGATGTCACTTGTACTCCCACCATTGGATCTCAGCCATCATCGGCAACAGGTAACCGACATAGATCGCGGTAATCGACAATGGTCCGTAATCTTCAGTGAACTTCTCGACGATGTCGACGCGATCATCGCGTTCCTTGTAACTCCGTGCTTTTGCGAGAATTGCATCGAGCTCGACTTCTGTCCCTACCGAAAATCCATAGTGATCCAATCTTGGACATTCCATCGGCTGTTCGTCGCCATGGAGAAACACGAACTGCTCGACGGTATGGCATCCGAACACAAAGCGGTTCCGGTCCTCGGTCATAACGTCGAGGACTTCCCAGCCGAATACCTCTGAATAGAAGCCGGCTAGTTGCTTCCGACCATCCTCGGCGAGGAGATCGTGAGGCACGCTCATCGCTACATGATTGAAGCGCGGAGGACGTGCGCCTGACTGCGACAACTACGGCCTCCCAACGGACGGGGCGACAACGACCTTCGCCGGGACTTCACCTGCGGCTAGCCGTTCGATTGCGGTGAGTAGTCCGTCGAGTCCGACATCTTCTGGCTCGATAAGTAGGTCGGTCGGGAACCCAGGCTCCGCAAGTATTTCGAGCGCGCGTTCGAACCCGTCGGCGTCGTATGTGAATGCACCGGTGATCTCCAACTCGTTGAGCAGTATGCGGTTCCCGTCGAAGCGCGGTGCCTTGATGCCCGCGCCTACCAACACAAGGCGGCCCGTTCTACCCAATTGTCCGAGGCCCTGCTCCATCGCTGCAGCGTGACCAGAGCACTCCAATACAACGTCAAATGGTTCAGCGACGATTTCGTTGGGTGACCGCGGCGAGCGAAGGGAGTCGGGCGACACGACGCGCGCGCCGAGACGTTCACCGAGTTCGCAGCGGACCGGCGATGGTTCCGAGAGCACGATGTCCGTTACGCCGCGATGTATGAGTACCGCGATCGTCAACGCTCCGATGGGGCCGCCCCCAGTCACGAGTACGCGTTGGCCGGGTTTTATTCCACCAGCGCGGGTGATGCCGTGCAGCGCGACCGCGAGCGGTTCTGCCAGAGAAGCCTGGCGCAACGTCACGCCATTGGGTAACGGCAACAATTCAGTTTCATTGGTCCTGACAAAGTCGGCGAAGGCTCCCTGGAAATCGTCGGTCTCGCCAACCGCCCCCCGGCCCTCACAAAGGTTCGGCCTTTTGGCTAGACATAACCTGCACTCGCCGCACCCTCTCGAAGGGCCGCCGACAACCGTGTCTCCAACTTTCCAACGCACAACACCGGCGCCGACTGCAGCCACCGTGCCGGTGTACTCATGCCCATGGACCGTGTTAGGAGCGGCCCAACCCTCTAGGACGAAATGAATGTCCGAACCGCATACCCCACAGTGGCTCACCTCGAGCAAGACATCGGTCGCGCCCAACTCGGGGATTGGGTAATCCTCGACCTCGATGCGTCGGTCGCCTTTGTAAACGGCGGCTCGCATTCTGTCCGGCAACTTCTGCGGCACAACATCCCCCGGGTTCGTCTATCGAATTTCGGTAGCCTCACCGCTACCTGACACGTGCGTCAACTATAGGGTTAGGGCAAGTAGTGCTAGCCGTTCCGGACGAAAGGGTCCCACATGACCGCAGACATCGTTATTCGTGGTGGCACCGTGATCGATGGGAGCGGAGCGCCTGGTTTCAAGGCCGATGTTGCCGTGTCGCAAGGTCGGATCAGTGGTATCGGAACAGGTCTCGATGGCAACCAAGAGTTCGATGCATCGGGCCAAGTTGTCAGCCCCGGATTCATCGATATCCACTCGCACTATGACGCACAGGTTTTCTGGGATCCCGCCCTGACTCCGTCGAGCTTCCACGGTGTGACGAGCGTGGTCGCTGGTAACTGTGGCTTCTCCATTGCACCTTGTGCTCCTGACGGGCGCGCGTTGCTTGCACGCACGCTGCAACACGTTGAAGACATGGACATCGACACTCTTTCGGAAGGGATCCCTTGGGATTTCGAAACCTTTCCCGAATACTTAGACTCGGTTAGCCGTCATGGCGCGGCGCTCAACTTCGGGTGCTACGTCGGACACACCGCAGTTCGGCTCTTCGTTCTTGGCGCTGAAGCGTATGAACGCGTGCAGGCGACACCGGACGAAATCGCTCAGATGCAATCCGTAGTGCGCGATGCCATGTCCGCTGGTGCAATGGGATTCGCAAGTAGCGCGTCTGCCACGCACAACGGCGACATGGGTCGACCTATACCGAGTCGCCTCGCCGATCTCGCAGAACTCGAAGCACTTATCGCCCCCCTGCGTGATCTCAATAAAGGTGTAATCGCCCTTCTGCCGTCCGAGAAGGTAAAGCACGCCGATGTTTATGGCATTCAACAGCGGGCTGGCCGTCCGCTCACGTGGACCGCTCTACTCACCATCAAGGGTTTTCCCTGGCATGAACAGATCATCTCCGACAACGACGCAGCGCGAGCAGCTGGTGGCGATGTGTGGCCACAGATCTCAGTGCGACCGCTTGCTTTTCAGATGAACCTGCGGGAGCCATTCACGTTCAACATGGTGCCTGCGTTTGCCAAATTGATGGGGGGCAGTGAAGAAGATCGCATTCGCGCGTATCGAGACCCAGCTTGGCGGGTGGCGGCGCTAGCGGAGCTAGAGCACGGCTCCACCTTCAGGCCCAACTGGAACTCGCTCGACATCGCCGAGAGCAACACTCACTCCGATCTCATCGGGCGCCTCGTAATTGATATCGCCCGTGAACGCGGCTGCAGCCCGCTCGACGTGATGCTCGACATTTCGTTGGACGAAGACCTGACCACGCGGTTCAGGTCAGTGCTCGCGAATGATGATCCCGAGGCAATCGAATGGCTGCTTGGCCGCGATGGAGTGCTCCTCGGACTGGCGGACTCCGGTGCGCACGTGAGCCAACTATGTGATGCGTGTCTACCAACCGACTTACTCGGGAACTGGGTTAGGGAACGTGGGGTCATCACTCTTGAACGCGCGGTTCACAAACTCACAGGGGAACCCGCCAAGGTGTTCGGGTTAGACAACGCACAAGGTGGCCGCGGCCTGTTGCGGGAAGGAATGGCTGCAGACATAACGGTTTTCGACTCTGCGACAGTTGCTCCAGGGCCCTTGCGTCGAATACGCGACTTCCCTGCGAACGGCGAACGATTGACCGCAGACGCGCCATCGGGAGTAACGCATGTTCTTGTCAACGGCGTGCCCATTCGCATCGATGGCGAGATGAGTGCCGAGGGCACAGCATCGCTACCGGGACAGGTTTTACGCAGCTAGCACCCGACCCAAATACCGCGCGTAGCGCGCACGCCTGAGGGGTTTTAGCCACTACGCTCGGACGGACGTTTCCGCCCTAACCGGAATGGGCGGTGGAGGTACGCGTGACCGCAGCGGCACAGTTATCAGGGCTCCGAACGAGCCGTTGGACATACGCCGGCCTATTCATGGCCACCCTCGCAACGCTGATGTACGAGATCGTGCTGACCCGCATCTTCAGCGTGACGATGTGGTACCACTTCGCCTTCGTCGCTATCTCCGTTGCACTGTTCGGGATGACCGTCGGTGCGCTCATCGTGCACCTCTTCCCAAATATGTTCCGCGAGGAAGACGTTAAGAAGCGCCTCTGGATCTTCTCGCTGTTGTTCGCCGTGTCGATCCCTGTGTGTTTCGTAACCCAGTTGTCGATCCCGTTTGTACCGCGCGCATCATCGCTCGCTGCCCTTTGGTCGGTCGTACTTACGTGCATCGTGATTTCGATCCCATTCGTATTCAGCGGTGTGGTGGTATGCCTCGCGCTTACGCGCTTCCCTGACCGCGTGAACCGCCTCTATGCGGCAGATCTAATTGGCGCAGCAGCCGGTTGCATCCTGGTTGTCATGCTGCTTGGACGACTCGACGGACCTAGCGCCGTAATTTTCATT
>SHUZ01000167.1 GCA_009694415.1 Acidimicrobiia bacterium | reverse complement strand
TGGATGTAGCCAATCACGGACCTGTGCTGGAATACGATGCGCGGTTCCCGACGCGAACCAATGTTGAGTTCATTTCTTGCACGCCAGGCGAGAGCGACGCGATTGATATGCGCGTATGGGAACGCGGTGTTGGTGAAACATTGTCGTGCGGTACTGGCGCTTGCGCGAGCGCGGCGGTTGCGCATCATCGAGGACTAGTTGGCGATGAAGTGTTAGTGCATCTCCGTGGCGGCGATCTATCGGTTGAGTTGGGAAGCACGATTCGACTTGGTGGTCCAGTCGTCCACCAGTTTGACCGCGAGGTAGATCTTTCGGAACTCCGCGATCGGCGGACGTAGGGGTGGGAGAAGCAACTGGTCGCCTGCGGAAGCGCCTTACCGCGACCGAAACCGACCTAGGTGTAGTTCGCCAAAAGGCTTTAGTGGTGGGAACTGGGGCTGGAACGACTTGCGCAGAAGATGCACAGGCCAGCCTTGAAGAACTTGTATTGCTCGCCGATACTGCGGGTGCAGACGCGGTTGCATCTGAACTCCAGCGACGTCCAACGCCGGACTCCGCTACCTATATCGGTAAGGGAAAGGCAGAGGAAATTCGGGAACTCGCCGAGGCTCTAGATGTCGATCTGGTTATTTTTGACGACGAGCTTTCTCCGGCACAACAACGCAATCTCGAAACGCTTTTCGAACGCGATGTTGTAGACCGCGTCGCACTGATTCTCGATATTTTTGCCCAACATGCGGTAAGTCAGGAAGGCATGTTGCAGGTCGAGTTGGCTCAATTGCGTTATCGATTGCCTCGTTTGCGGGGCAGGGGAATAACGCTTTCGCAACAGGGCGCAGGGATCGCTACCCGTGGCCCGGGTGAGACGCAACTAGAGGTCGACCGCCGCCGCATCCAGCGCAGAATTACCAAGCTCGAACATGACCTCGTTCGTCTCGGCAAGACGCGGGCAACGCAACGCAAGAGTCGGAAGAAAAGCGGCATGAAAACTGTTGCACTTGTTGGATATACAAACGCCGGCAAGTCGACGTTGCTCAACCGCCTTACCCGAGCAGATGTGTTGGTTGAGGACAGGCTCTTCTCGACTTTGGATCCGGCTATTCGTCGCTTGCGGTTTAGCGGCGGAACGACCGTGTTGTGTTCGGATACCGTCGGCTTTGTTCGGAGATTGCCACACCAACTGGTCGAGGCTTTCCGATCGACTTTGGAACAGGTTGCAGAGGCGGACCTCGTTGTCCATCTTGTTGATTCGGGATCATCTGACATCGATGCGCAGTACGACGCGGTCCGGATGGTTCTTCGCGAGATAGGAGCGGATGAACTGCCGTCGATATTGGTGTTTACCAAGTCGGATACGACTGATCCGGAAACAGTGGCCGATTTGCTTCGAAGTAATCCGGAATCGTTGATGCTCTCGGCAAAGTCGGGGGACGGCGTGGCGGAGTTCACCGAACACCTCGAAGAATGCCTACGCGTTCAAGAGGAAGTCTTGGAGATTCGAGTTCCCTACGACAGAGGCGATCTTCTAGCGGCGCTTTACAGGGAAGGCGAAGTGCTTGTAGAAGTTCATGATGAAGAAGGGACACGGCTGCGCGTCCGGCTCCCGGTATCCATCGCGAACCGTTACCGCGAAATAGCGACGTCGGTCTTGCCGGGATAATGGTTACCGCACGTACTTAGTGCGCCCGGTAGTCTCGGGGCTATGGCGTCGCAGGAAGGGTTTGTGCCGCCTCCCTATCCCCACGATCGCCTTGACGCGCTTCGTTTGCTCGCCGACACGCTCCCCGGCGGAGTTGTCGACTGCTCAGTCGGCAATCCGATTGACCCGCCTCCCGCCGCGGCCGTGAATGCGATGTCCGCCGCCGCAGCGGGGGCTACCTCGTATCCGCCGACGATCGGCACCGTGGAATTGCGCGAAGCGGCCATCGCATGGATCGGCCGCAAGTTCGGAGTTGATACAGATATCGATCAGGTGATGGCGTGCGTGGGAACGAAGGAGGTCGTCGCTTCATTGCCGCGGTTGTTGAACCTTCGTGACCCGAGCCGCGACACCGTCCTTTACCCCGGCGTTGCATATCCGACCTACGCAATGGGAGCGACCCTGGCCGGTCTGCGGGCGGTCCCTGTCCCGTTGGATGCGTCGTGGCACATGGATCTTTCGAAGGTAAGCGAGTCCGATGCCTCACGCGCGCTGTTGCTTTGGACGAATAGTCCGGGGAACCCGACGGCCGCCGTCTCAGACGGAAACCGGATTGCCGCCGAGGTCGTTTGGGCGCGGGAGCGTCAGATCGTTCTCGTGGCGGACGAGTGTTACGCGGAATTCGCAGGCAGCGTGCCGACCACGGCACTCGATGCCGAATCGACCGGTGTGCTTTGCATCCACTCGCTCTCGAAGCGATCGAATATGGCGGGGTTCCGCGTCGGATTCGTTGTTGGCGATCGTGCGCTTGTCCAATATCTAGGCGAGGTGCGTAAACATTCCGGATTGATGGTTCCCGCCCCGGCGCAAGCGGCCGCGGCGGCAGCCCTCAACGATGACGAACACGTCGCTGTGCAGTACGGGCGTTACGCCGAGCGCCGCGCTTACATGCTCGCTGGCCTTGAAGCGCATGGGCTAGTTCATGACGGGGGACCGGCGCCCTTCTACCTCTGGTTGCGCGCAAATGGTGCACCGGACGACGGCTGGGAAATCGCCGCCCGCGTGGCTGAAACAGGGACACTCGTGGCCCCTGGCGGACTCTATGGCCCAGCAGGTGCAGACCATGTTCGCCTCGCACTAACGCAACCGCTCGAACGACTTGAGCTGGCGATGGAACGGTTAGATGCATCCGGGACCCGCGCTTGAATATCGGTGCTCGGGGTACGTGGCCGCGTAGCCTGGCTGACCATGGCTGACCTCGAAGCGCAAATCAACGAGTTGTGGGAAAAGCGCGACGATATCGGCAAGGGAATCGATGCTGCCGACGCCGCGGCCGTTGTGCGTCAAGCGATCGATCTTCTCGACCGGGGTGAGGTACGGGTAGCCGAATTAATCGACGGCGAAGTTGTAGTGCATCAGTGGGCGAAGTTGGCGATCCTGTTGTTGTTCCGCACGACCGACATGACGGTGTCGGAAGTTGGGCCGTTCGAGTACAGGGACAAGATCCCGTTGAAGCGCAACTTCGAAGCGGCGGGCGTGCGGGTTGTCCCGGGCGCATCTGCTCGATGGGGTTCCTATCTCGCTCCTGGCGTAGTCATGATGCCCAGTTACGTGAACATCGGAGCGTTTGTCGGTGCCGACACGATGGTCGACACATGGGCCACGGTTGGATCGTGTGCCCAAATCGGTGCGCGTGTGCACCTCTCGGGCGGTGTCGGAATTGGCGGCGTCCTCGAGCCACCGCAGGCGGCACCGATCATTGTTGGCGACGATGCGTTCATTGGGTCCCGGTCGATGGTTGTCGACGGCGCCCGCGTTGGAGCGGGTGCGGTGCTTGGCGCCGGCACGATTCTTTCTGGCAGCGTGCCCGTGATCGATGCCGAGACTGGGGTGGAATTGAGCAGGGGAGTGGTGCCGGATTGGTCTGTCTGCGTTACTGCGATGCGGCCGCGACAATTCCCCGGCGGCGAATTCGGTCTGCCCTGTGCACTCGTTATCAAACGATTGACTCCCGGTGAACGCCACGACAAGGCACAGCTAAACAGCATCCTGCGTGAAGGCGGTGTGACTACGTGACCACCGCGCTCGATCTCCTCGCACTTACCGAGGAACTCTGCGCGGTTCGATCCGAGAGTCACAAAGAGAAGGCGCTCACAGATCTCGTAGAGGCGAAGATACGTGAGAGCGCGCCGTCCTTGCGCGTCGACAGGCTTGGCGACAACATTGTCGTGCGCACCGAACACGGTCTCGAGAAGCGTGTCGTACTTGGCGGGCACTTGGATACGGTCCCAGCGAACGGCAATGCGGTGCCTCGAATCGATGGAGATGTTCTTCACGGCCTTGGATCTGCGGACATGAAGGGCGGGCTGGCCGTAATGCTTGCGCTAGCCCAAGACCTTGAAGCCATGCAAGCAAGTGCGCGATTCGACACCACGTTGGTGTTCTATGTCGCAGAGGAGGTCGCAGAAGAGTTCAATGGATTGCGGCACTTGTTTCTCGAACGGCCAGCGTGGGTCGCGGGTGATCTGGCAGTCCTGTTGGAACCGACAGGTGCTTGGGTCGAAGCTGGGTGCCAGGGTACGTTGCACCTACGCGCAACGTTCAAAGGCGAGCGCGCACATTCCGCCCGGCCTTGGATGGGCGTGAATGCGATCCACCAGATGTCCGATGTTCTGGCGCGCATTGTCGCCCATGCTGCCGACACGGTGGACGTAGACGGCTTGGCATACAGGGAGTCATTGGAAGTTGTGCGCGTTGATGGGGGAGTGGCAAACAATGTCATCCCAGATCACGCAACGCTCATCGTGAACAGGCGCTTCGCTCCGTGTTACACGGTTGATGAAGCGACCGAACAGGTAATTGCGTTGCTCGATGTTGCCGACGAAGTTGAAGTGCTCAACGCATCGCCCGCCGCTCCACCGAATCTTTGGGATCCGCTAGTCGCCGAGTTCATAGGCAAGTTCGACCTGGGTGTGCGCCCGAAACTCGGATGGACTGATGTAGCGCGCTTCGCCGCAGCGGGAATACCAGCCCTCAACTTTGGCCCGGGTGATCCGACAGTTGCCCACGCAGCGAATGAACACGTCACCGGCGAATCTCTAGAAAGTTGCTACGCCGTGCTCGGCAGTTTCATCGGAGCCACCTAAAACAAACCGCCTGCAACTTGCCCTCAACCCATTCGCCGTTTGTCGTGTAGCGCACCGCTCCGGTGCATTCTGCGACAAGCGCTCGATGTGAAAGTTGGGTGGGTTAGCGGATGAATGGGAAGGCCCTGTCGTCGAGAGGCCACTCGAGATTGATGGCGATCGCTATGCCTGAAAACCCACTGTGTTCGGCAGACGCGCACGCATCTTCGGCTAACCCTGCCAACGGATACAACCCCAGCACAGGCCCATTGGTGTGTATGAACGTGATGACCTCGTTCGAACCCTTGTCGAGTTCCCAACCAAGCGACCTGTAGAACTCCGTCGAGCGCGCTAGGTCGGAGACGCCGAGTGTGAGAGGCTGATTCTTGCAGGGACAGGCATTGGCTAGTTAGAGCCGACGCAAAACCGTTACGACTTTTCCGTAGATCGTGACCTC
>SHUZ01000166.1 GCA_009694415.1 Acidimicrobiia bacterium | reverse complement strand
GGATTATGCGAAACGAGGGTTGCTCAGAATCTGAAGCGACCAAGCGGGTAGGGGAGATTTGGCCTGCCCTGGGACTCTGGAATGACAGTTTCACCGAGTTTCTACGTAACGATTGGCTGAACTAAACCCCTTGATCCCTGAACGGCCTCATAGCTCGTTCTGGGATCGCGTGAACGCCTGCAATCTGGCTCCTGGTATTCGCCATTTATAAGGCGTTTGCTCGGATTACTTGGCAGATCCACTGGGGGGATCTGTTGATGTTCAAGCGCGTAACCGAACCATATTTGCGGTAGCAGTCGGGCTAGTACCGGCGTTGGTGATTGCTCCGGCCGCGCTGGTAGCCGGAGCGAGCCCAGAGGTGTTGCATATCGGGGACACCACCGTTTGGGAGGGAGATGGCGGCACGGGCGTATCGGCTGCTTTTGCCGTATCGCTATCGGACTCGGTTGTTAACCCCGTAACGTTCACATACCAACTAATCGCCGGCACAGCCACGTCGCCAACTGACTTCAACAACCTTGGTGGCATTTTGAAGACCCTCACGTTCACTCCTTGTGGGTCGACTCAGAAGTTCATCAGCGTGAAGGTGTATGCGGATGCAGCCGACGAGTTAGACGAAACCTTCACAGTGTCTGGGATTTCGGTTACAGGTGGCGCTGTCGCAGGCGACATCGATGCGACAGGCAAGATCTTTGATGATGACCCCAATAGCGCAGGTGCCGAATTCAATGTGAGCGACGCGGAAGTGTACGAGGGCGACAGCGGTCTAACCCACAAGGCCAAGTTATGGGCGAGTCTCTCGGAGCCATCGGCCGGCGTCGTTACCGTGCACACGATGACAATGTCTGAGTCGGCGAACGCAGGAGTCGACTTCAAAGACAAGATGGTGTCGCTGGTGTTTAGTCCTGGGCAGTTGCATAAATCTTTTGTTGTGACAGTTACTCCCGACGGTAACGCGGAGACTGACGAACGGTTCCATGCGATGCTGACCCTTGCCACCGGCGCGACGATTGTTGATGACGTCGGATACGTGATGATAAAGACCGACGATTCGAATAACTACGCGACGACGTCATTCCAAATTGCTCCGATCATCCTTGCCCGAAACGGTCAGGCGGGTTGGGAGAGCGACACGTCCGGGGTCGCACCGCGGATCCATCGGGGGCGGCGGGTGTTACTTCGTACTGGGGTGACGTGACCGGACCATGTACGAACTCCGAATACGACGTCCAGGGTACCGGTGGCGCGGGCAGCGTCCACACGGCGACGCGCACGTACACGATGCCGAAAGCCGGGATAAGGGTCGGTGTAGGCGGACACGTGCACGACGGCCGAATCGACATCGCGCTGGAACGCACTGCCAGTGGTCAGGAAATTTGTAAGAACACGGCGGTCTACATGGAGAGCATGCCGGGGATGCTGATGGACATGACCGGGTGTTCCAACTCCACATCCGTGGGCGCCGGTGAACAGTTCACAACGACGTCTCGCTACGAGAATGACTCGCCACTCTTGGGCGTCATGGGGATACAGGTCTCGTACGTTCACGACACATAAGCGGCACAGCGCGACGCCGTTGTTGGACCTCTAGAACTACACGCGTGTAACTGTCTCACCCTCGCGGGATGATTTGTGCGACTTCCCCCAGCACAAGGAGACGACAGTTATGGCTTCACTCCCGTCCGCACGTCCCACCTCACGCACCCTGCATCTGGTCGACATCGAGAACCTCGTCGGTGACCCGGTAGCCGTCGGGCCGTTGGCGCTAGGCGCTCTCAAGGAGTACCTAGAAATTTCTGGCTGGCGCGAAGGTGACCAGGTGATCATTGCAGCTAATCCCGCGCTGCTTCTTCCGATCATGTACGACATCGGAGTGCCGTGCAGCGTGCACCCCGTGAAAGGAACTGATGCTGCCGATCAGATGTTGATCGGATACGCCGTTCCAGAGTGGGTGGCCGAGCGGTTCGATCGCCTTGTGGTTGGTTCGGGCGATCATGCATTTCGCGACACGGCCTGTGCCGTGCGAGACCTTGGATGTTCCGTTGTGATCGTTTCTCGCTCGCGCTCGTTGTCTAACTCCCTGAAGGGTGAGGCCTTCGGGGTGCGGTTGCTTCCTGAGATGGTTCTGGCCGTTTGACGCGCTGCCTTTGATCTAAACGGTCGCATCGAGAGAGTCCGGCGCCATCACTACGAGGACAGGGCGGCGGCGGACTCTTCGAGATGTCTGCTCGGCGCGCATTCTTCCAAAGCATGCCTGCAGCGATGCCAGAACGCGTGCATGAGTATCGCAATCACCATCTCGACAGCACCCACTGGGACCACTTCCGGTCGCGTGATGGCGACATCGTGGTCACCACTGCGTACAAGGCGGGAACGACCTGGACGTAACGCACTCTCGCTGCATTGATTCTTGGCGTGAAGCCAGACGGTCGTCCAATGCCAGAGGTCTCGCCGTGGATCGACGCGCGCTTCCAAGGGTCGATTGAGCCGGTTAACGAGTTATTAGAAGCGCAGACTCACCGACGTTTCATGAAGAGCCATTTGGCGATTTATGGGGTCCCATTTTTTCCGGGAACGAAGTACGTGGTCATTGGGCGCGACACGCGTGACGTGTTCATGTCGCTGTGGAGTCACTACAGCGCCTACACCGATTTGGCCTACGAACTATTCAATGACTTAGAGCGCCCGGGGGCCGAGTTTCCGCGTTGTCCATCGGAGCCGCGTGATCTTTGGCCGCGATGGATCGGTGAGCGCTGGTTTGATTGGGAAAACGATGGGTGGCCATTCTGCTCACACAATCACCATCTCAGTACATGGTGGAACTGGCGGCACCTGCCCAATGTCCACGTGATGCACTTCGCAGACATGCTCGCAAATACCGAGGGCGAGATGCGCGAACTCGCCACGTTCTGCGAGATTGATGTGTCAGAGGAGCGGTGGCCGGCGATTGTTGAAGCAGTGCAGCTCGATTCGATGCGCAAGGAAGTTCTCTCCGGAGCTAACGAAGATCTTGCCGCAATGATCTTTGAAGGTGGGGTATCTCGTTTCTTGTTCAAGGGCACGAACGGACGATGGCGCGATGTGCTTACCGACGACGACCTGGCCCTTTATATGCAGTCCGCAACGCAACTTGATCCAGGGTTACGCTCGCGGCTCGAAGGCGGTCGCGCGAAGGATGTCCGACATGATTATTGAGGTCGAGAAGGCAGACCTATCGAATGTGATCGCGCGCGCCGCCGCGCCAGCGCCGCTGGAAGACGGTCAGGCGCGCATCCGAATCGACGCCTTTGCTCTGACGTCAAACAACATCACGTATGCAGTGTTTGGCGATGCGATGCGCTATTGGGAGTTCTTCCCAGTGGCCGGAGACGGGTCGGCGGTTCGCGGCCAGATCCCGGTATGGGGCATCGGCGAAGTCGTTGAGAGTTTGTCCGAAGACTGCGGAGTAGGGGAGAGGTTGTACGGCTTCTTTCCGATGGCCTCGGAACTGGTGATCACCACAGGGCGAGCTGATGAACGCGGATTGACCGATATTGCTGCGCACCGCGCGCCAATGGCTGGAGCGTATAACCGCTATGTGCGGTGCGAAAGAGACCCGATTTATCGCGCAGACCGTGAACGGCACCAGATGCTTTTCTACCCATTGTTTTTCACGTCGTTTCTTGTGGATGATTTCTTCGACGACGCCGATGACTTTGAGGCGCAGCAGTTGATTGTTTCGAGCGCGTCGAGCAAGACGGCGATCGGCGTTGCCTTTATGGCGCGCAGACGCGGGTGCCGCGTAATCGGAATCACTTCAGCAGGCAATAAGGAGTTCGTTGAATCGCTAGATACATATGACAAAGTCGTTTGCTATGACGAAATCGCCGATCTCGAGCGATCGCCGTCGGTGTTCATAGATATCGCGGGCAATCGCGATGTATTGCATGCTGTGCACGCTCGCATGGATGGCGTCCTTGTATATTCGATGGCTGTCGGCGGCACACACTGGGATCACAAGGCAGAAGTGCGCGACGATCTAGCGAAACCCGAACCCGTATTCTTCTTTGCTCCAGCGCAGATTTCTAAACGCTCGAAGGAATGGGGCATCGGAGCACTTGATGTTCGGATCGCAGGCGCATGGGATGAATACGCGTCCTGGGTTGACAGTTGGATCGACTTTCGCTCGGTTACCGGTCCAGACGAAGTCATCGATGCCTACCTGGAGTTGCTGAGGGGTTCTTTGGACCCAAAATCGGGCTGCATTGCAAGCGTTTAGATCTCGTCACTAACTGACTCAGGAGGATCTGGCAAGTGAACAAAACGAGTCGCAAACGCAACGCAGTCCGAGCGGTGGTTGCTGGCGTATTGGCTGCCGTTCTCTTTTACGGCTGCGGGTCCTCCAGCGACTCGACGACGACAACGTCCACGACAACGAAGGCGACGCAAACAAAGACTGCCGATGGTATTCGGGGTATGCGGTATTGCGAAGTGCTGTTAGTTCAGCCAGCAGCTCAGGGTGTTGTCGCGAATGTGTATGTGAGTTTTCCGATGAACGATTGTCCGCAAGCAGAGTGGTCGGCCCTCGTCGCCAGCGAGATCGCTGCGGCGAACAACGCGCCTATCGCCGTTCTCAATGGTCCCCGTTATTGGCTTATGGACAGCATTGAGAAAGTCGATAGCGATGCGGAACCACTTGCTCAGGACTTTGGCGGCATCGAGATGATCAGACGTGCGACGGTTGCGATCGCAAACATTATTGAAGCCGCCAAGCCCTATCACCCGAACCATGTGAACCGCGCGACTGTATTCACATTCGATGCCGGTCAGACAGTCTTCGAATTGACGGACGCCGATGGGGCCAAGTATGTGATGCAGTCATGGAGCCAGCAGGTCGACCCCACCCTGAAGGAGTCGTCACTCGCCGGCCTTTCTTCGCGGCTCAATTTGCCCGAGGGTTGGACATACTCATCGCGCAAACTCACAAAGAAGATGCGCGTAGTCACAACAACAACCGAAGCTGTCGTCGTACAAGATGAACTTAAGAACAGCTACTCGCTTGAGACGCCTGGTTAGGGCGATCGTTCAGACGGCAGTCGACGGGAAACTGAAAACGAGTTCGGGTGTGAAGGCGCTTTCCCTGGAGCCGAACTTCGCAGTGTCCAAGCTTGTACTAAGGGCGCCGAAGGAATAGGTGCCGTCACCCGTCACGAGTGATGTGACGTCGATCTCTATCCATGTTCCTGTAGAGATGTTGTTCACTACGGCGAACGGTGAACCGCTGAGCGCCGGCGCGTTGTT
>SHUZ01000165.1 GCA_009694415.1 Acidimicrobiia bacterium | reverse complement strand
CTTCTCTTCATCGTATTCCGGACCGGGATTCGTGTTGATGACCGGCGGCTCAAGCGATAGGTCGAGCAAGGCCTTGTCTTGAGCGACGGCTTGGACACCGAGCAGGGAGAGGAGCAGAAGGGTGAGTTTCATGGATGGTCTGTCGAGGAGCTGTGGGTAGGAGACGAGTGGGTTTTTCATGGTGGGTAAATGAAGATGGGATTGTCACGGATTGGAATACATTCGCAAAACAGCCAGACTTACTTCATGGCGAAGAAGTCTTCGAGGTTCACCTTGAAAGGTGCGGACGGCTTGGATTTTGACCCGTCGGCGTTTGTGTAAGCGGCGAACAGATAGAAGTCCTGATTGGGACGCAGTCCGCGAATTTGCAGGCCCGGCGCTTTCCAGTCCTTGCCTACGCGCAACGCTCCGGTGCCGTCGGGGTAGAGGCTGGCCCAGATATCATACTGCTTCGCGCCGACGACGGGATCGAAATGCACGAAGCAGCGCGTTCCGTCGGCTTCTTGCTCGGGCAAAGTGATCTGCTGAATCGTCACTGGCGCGGCCACGCCTTCAGCAAGCATTTGCTGAATCGGATTTCCCAAGCCTTTGACCTCCGCTGGCAAAGGCATGCGAAGCGCCGCGAGTCGCACTGCGTCGGGCGTCGCGTCCTCTGGCGTGGCATACTCGACGATGAGGTCGCCCAGCAGGACATCGTCAGCCTTCGCTGGCTGGGGATCGTTGACATAGAGAACGTGCGTGCGCCGTTCGACGACGATCTTCTCCAGCTTCAGAGGCAAGTCTACGATGCTGTCACCCCGGCTGTAAGCACCCCACCAGGTGCTGCCTGCCTCGCGGTAGGCGTCGTAGGGGCTGTTGGATGGCAGTTCAAAGCGGAGGTAACGCCAGCCGTCGAAGTTGAACGAGGACCAACTGTGTATGTCGTCGCAGTTCCAAGCACCGCGGGCGCCTACACTGATCCATTGCTCGCCTTTGGCATCGCGCAGAAAATAGACTACGCGGCCCCAATCGCTGGCGCCTTTGACCCACAATCCGAGATGGCTTGCCTTACCCGCGATGACAACGGGCTGTGCTGGAGTAACCACGGAGTAGTAAGGCACGACGACCCGTTCCTTCTCCGGTTTTTCGAGATGGACGGCGAGAGCCTTCCCTCCCTGGGCAGGGGGTGCCTCCACGGGCGCCACGGTCATCTTGTTTTGCACACGCACGACATAAGGCGTGTGGCTTCCCTCATATCCAAGTTCGCGTTGTGAGGAAACCTGCCAGGTTCCGTCGCCAAAGTTGGCGAGCTTTGCGGAGTTTGCCGAAGGTTTGGAGTCGGAGTGATCCGGCTCACCCAATGCGATCACAGCGTCTTCAGTCAGCCCTTCCACGTAGCACGGCGACTGATCGAGCGTGAAAGTGACCTTCCCATTCTTGGCTACGAGCTTATGCTCATTGTCCATCTGGTCGAAGGCGCTGACCTTTGCTCCATCCTTCACTTCCAAAGTGACCGGCCTCTTGCCCCGGAGCGTCCACATGACATGCACCAGCTTGCCGGTCCTGTAGTGCTTATACTGGAGGGCAAATGTGGTCAGACTTCCCGTTGGCACCCATTTATTGTAGTTCGCGCGGTTGAGATGTCGGGTAAGCGTCGCGAGTGCGGCATAGGCCGGTTTCGGAGTTTCCAATGAGACGCGATTGAGCACGCCGAAGCCATAGTGTTGCTCGCCCCAATAACTGGCGGTGTCGTAGGCCGGGAATCCGCCATTCTGGATGTTCACGCCATAGACCATCAGCATCAGGCTGTCGCGAATCGAAAGGTCCGCGTGCTCCTGGTCAGTGAGTGCGCCGGGTCCGCTGGGAACACAAGGTCCCTCATACATCGGCAGCAGCGGATTAGGGATACCGGCCTTCGCAAACTCATTGCGCACCATGTAAAGACGGTGGAGCGCAACCTGATGGATCTGCTGCTCGGGTAATCGCTCAAAAAATGGAATATCCACCGTCACGCCATCGATCAACTTGCGCACCTCGGCGCTGCCCCGCAGAAAGTGAGCGGCAAACATCGGGTCGCCATGGGGCAGCAGGCACTTTACGCTGGGATAGTTCTCCTTCACGATCTTCGCGCCTTCGACGAAGCCGTTGAGGAAGGACTGGTAGCGATCGTTTTCACCCGGAGAGAGCTGATACTCGGGCTCGCCATAGTAGTCCGGCCAGAGACCATGGGTGATCGGACCGAGAGCAGGCTCTGGAAAGAATGAAAGGAATATGGGCCGGCTGTGTGGTCCGGCCTTGGATTGCGCTTTCTCAAGATCAGCGAGGAAGATGGCCCGTGCCTTTTCCAAACCTTCCTTCTTGAGGTTGTCCGAGAATCGGGCGGTAATGTAGTGGTCGCCGCCGCCCGCGAATTTCATGGTGAAGATCTTATAGTCTTCCATGACCTTTTGAGTTTTCTCGCCATGGCGTGAGACATACTGCTCGAAGGAGCCGGGCGTGGACTCGATGCCGGCTTTGGCCATGACCAGCAATTGCTGCTCCGCCCGAGGTGTGTTGTGCGCGCCGCCCCAGTTATAGAAACCAAACAGCGGCCCGCGGCCGAAGTCCCAGTCGCCGCGCGAGCGCGTGTCTTCGTGCAAATAAGCGAGACTGCGGGTCTCGTTCCAAGTGTGCGAGCCATCGAGCACGGTCAGCCGCACATCATGGTGTCCGTAAGATGCGAGCTTCAGTGCAAGGCTCAGCGTAACCGGCTTGTCGCTCGGCAGCGCGACGCTGCGCTTTTGGCTGGTGACGCTGCGGCCATCGAGGCTCGTCGTCGCTAGCTCCACTTGTAACTGCCTCGCCGCGCCGCTGCGATTGCGCAGCGTCACCGAGTAGTTCGACGTCGCAGGCGCAGTCCAGATGTGGGACGCCGCGTCGGCTGCGAGCGACACTTCCACCGCAGGGCGTTCGGCAGTGAGCGCATAGATATGCACGCTGCTGGGCAGACCTGCCTGATGCTGGCTGTAAAAAAGCGGGTCGGGAGAGGCGCGATAGATTTGCACCTGCTTGGTCAGTTCCAACTCCACGAAATCGAGATCGTCGAATTCAGCCAGCGCGCCCGGATCGATCGGGATGGTCACAAGATACAGTGTTCCCTTTCCACCATCGCGGGTCTTCACCGGAAGCGCTTCCGCTTTCGACGATGTGGCACGAAAGGACGGCACGCGTGTCGTAAAATTCTTCGGGAACCCGGACTGAGCACGATAGAACTGTGCGGTGACCACCGGCACGCTGTCGGTCTCGGAATCAGAAGCGGCGAGCAAATGCAACGCGCGATAGCGGGCCATCGGAAGCCGCACCGTCAGGCGTGCAGGATCCTTCATCAATGCGCCAACCCAGCGTCCGCTCATGGCGTCTTTCCCACTGCCGCTGTAGCGCCCATCCAGCCCGCCTTGGCGAAACCAACTCGCGCCCACATCAACGTGGGCGTTTCCCTTCGCATCCGGTCGCACTGGCGCAAAAGGCACGCCGCCAACAACGATTCTCCCGTCCTTGGCAAAAGAGCCGTGATCGATTTCCTGCCCGTCGATGCGCGATGCATTCAGAATGCTCTCGATCGAAACCGGCAGATACATCTGCGCCGCGTCCACCGGTGCGGCCTTTTCAATCTGCACTGCTGCCACCTGCGTGCCGGGCGACAGCGTCAATCGCAGGTAGCCCTTCGTGTCCAGCCCCTCCTTCTTGGGATGAGCCAGCGGGATGCCATCGAGCGATACCTCATAGCCATTCTCGCGGAGCACCAGCTTCAAGGTCAGCCATCGCTCAGTGAGCGGAGTCGAGGTGACCATGTCCGACTCAATAATTCGCCGCAGCGACTCCGGCCACGAGAGACTGCGCTCGACGGCGAAATGGGGACGATAATAGCCCGACACCGTCGGTGTTCGCGCCTCGATGGTCTTCGGGTCGAAGACCGTCCAGCGGATGTTGTCGCCCTGACCGGCGAGGGTCACATAGAGTCCCTTGTCCTTGAGGTCCGCGCTGTCCTTCAATCCCGCGGTGAGCGTGACACTTGTTGGCTTGGCGGAGTCCGTCGGCAAACGAAGGCGCATCGTGATCTGCTTGCCTGCGCTCTGGACCGTAGTGCCGATGAAGGTCACCGGCAGACCGGCGACCGACATGACTGAGTGTCCGTCGAGTTTGCTAAGTTCCAAAGTGCCAGTCTTTCCCGCACCGATGCTCCATGCAGCCGGATCGAGGATATCCGCAGGGACTTCCTGTTTGGAAGGCACGACCTTTGGTTTTGGGGCAGCCTTCACCGCGGCCGCCCGCGGTTTCTGCACCTCGGGCTCAGCCGCTGGAGCAACTCGCGAAAGCACCAGTGAGATCGCGACAGCGAGGAGGCTCACGAACCACCATCTGACATGGCTATACCTACTCGCGAGGCATTGCTGAGACGGGATGCAGCGCACATCGGCGGAGGTCTGGATGGGGCAGGACGCCGAAGTTATCGGCGGGGATTCGAGTGGATTCATATTTTGGAGGAAACAATTCATACGCTATCGGAAGGTGGACGAAGGTTATGCCATCGCCGCCGTTGACTCAGGGGGCGAGCTTCAACAAGCCATCCGCTTGGGCAATGGCGCGCGGGACCAGGAGTGCCGCGGGTGCTTTCGCCCACAGATTGGGGATGGAGTAGAGGTAGGGGAAGTGGAGGCCCGAACCGCTGAAGGACGCCAGGTTGCCGTCCTCGCCCGGCTCCAGCTTCACGACGTGGGTGCCACGTGCCCCCACGTCGATCACGCGCGACGTTTTCATGAGGCCTTTGCAGAGCGTCAGCTGCTTTTTGGCGTGAGAATCCCATACTTCCAAATCGAGACTCTTCGTGCCCTTGGGGATGTAGAAGTAGGCGGGACTCTGCGTATGGCCGGACAGGTTTGCAAAGTAGGTGTGGGCGCGGGCGCCGGGATCCGTTTTGCCGACCGGGTCGTAGTCGAGAGACGCCAACTGGCAGCCGAGGCCTCCCATGCCCACATCCACGCGGTAGGCGCCCGGGATCGCGGCCGCATACCGCGCCGTCGCGCGCTGATACTGCCGGTCGTTGTCGCCGCGAACGAGTTCCGAACGCACGGACGTCATGGTCCGATCGACGACCTCGACCCACTCCTTCGCAGCCACGTCCCAGCGGCTGATGCCGTAATCAATGTCGCGTGCGCGCAGGAGGATATTGTCCGGGGTCCAATTCCAGAACAACTGGAACCCGATCTCCTGGCCGGGTTTGGCGGTGAACGTCAGAAAGCCGATCTCGGAGTTCTGCGGCCCGTTGTAGTAAAAGGGGGC
>SHUZ01000164.1 GCA_009694415.1 Acidimicrobiia bacterium | reverse complement strand
GTGATGTGCGACGATACGAATCGGGAGATGACCGGGCGGCGCTTCCGCGAGGGTCTCCCACTTGATTTCATCCATGTCGGTCAAGACGTCGATGAGGGCTTCATTGGACGCTATGAATTCATCGAGGAGTGCGGGCGACGACATGTCGCGCATTGGGCCGATCATTAGGTCGGGCGTGGCGGACGGGTCGAAGGTAGCCAGATGACGGGTTGGAGCGGCGCATATATGTCGCCATGCATTTCGATCGCAATAACTGGCGGGGCGTCGTACCTTGGCATCAGTTGCATACGGTGGTAAGGTACGCGTTCATGGTGATCCAGTCTCAATGATCCCCATTTAGCAGTATGAGCAGAGTCTTTCGCGAGTATGGGTATGCATACATCATTGGGTTCATTGCTGTTGCCATTCGGAAACTGGCGACAGGGGAGCTGGGAACACCGTCAAAACGACTTCAGGTAGCTATCGGCCTTGTGGCCGTGTCGAGCATCGCAGTCTCGGGGTCCCTCGTAGGCGTTGCAGGTGCGACGACTAAACAGTCCGCCGGTTCGATTGCGAAGCACGATCGCACTGTGGCTTTTTGGACGCACGCACGGGTTGCTAAGGCCGTTCCACGCGACTTCGTTTTCGACCCTGCCAGCAAATCTTTCAAGCCGTTGGCGAAGCCGATCGGAGGAGGTAGCTCCACCGTTGCAGGAGCGTCGTGGACCGCCGGTGGCGAAGTGCTTAGGACGACGGGCAAGGTGTTATTTGCCATGGGAACTAGTTATTACGTATGTTCGGCCAGCGTCGTAGACGACACCGTGGCGGGCCGATCAATAATCCTTACCGCCGCACATTGTGCCTACGACGAAGTCACAAAAACATTCGCTACCAACTGGTTGTTCATACCCGACTACGACAGTGCGCCTGCGGCCCTCACAACGTCCGGATCCTTCTGTGCGTCGACAACGTTCGGATGCTGGGCCGCTGATGCTCTGATTGTGCACAACGGGTACGCGAGCGCGGGTGGCTTCAACGCTCAAGCGACAACGCACGACTTCGCATTCGCCGTGGTTGGAGCCGGCGGCAAGAGTGGAACGAGCCAGTTGGACACCAGTGTCGGCGGGCAACCAATCCAGTTCTCCACGGTTGCATCAAATACGAACACACACCTTTTCGGATATCCGGCATTAGGCATGTACAAAGGCTACGACCTCGTGTATTGCCGTGGCTCCCTTGGGTCGGATTCACTGAATGCCAACCTGACGTACAAGGTCGGGTGCAATATGACAGGTGGATGCTCAGGCGGACCATGGTTGGCGCCGTTCGGTAGCGGTTCCGGAACCCTCATATCGCTCAACTCGTACACCTACTCGGGTGCCTCCGCTATGCATGGTCCCAAATTCAACACGAAGACCGCCGCTTTGTTCTCGACAGCCGCGACAGCGGTCGCCAACACAGTTGTGTCCTAGCTGCTTTTCGGCACTTAGTTCGGTAGCAATTCACTGAGCGCGACGGGCTTGGAGTACAGGTAGCCCTGACCCAACGTGCAACCGAGATCGCTCAACTTCTCTGCCTGTGCCACTTCTTCGATCCCCTCAGCGATGACTTCATAACCGAGGCTTTTCGCGAGCCCGACGATTCCAGAAATGATCGTTGTGCTCGTTGGGTCTGAAATGAGATTCGATGTAAACGACTGATCGATTTTCACAATATCGACTGGCAGACGTAACAGGTAAGAGAGGGAGGAGTAGCCGGTACCAAAGTCGTCGATCGCCACCAATACGCCCAAGTCGCGCAGCCTGCTCAAGGTGCCGATAGCGGTTGCACTATCTAGCAGCTCGGCGCCCTCGGTGATTTCGATCCGCAACCGCGACGCCGCGACTCCGGTACGCCGCAATGCCGCCGCGACCCAGTCGACAATTGCCGAGTGAGCAAGTTCCTGAGGAGAAAGATTTACCGCGACGTAGGACAAGACCGACTCAGGTACCTCGGCCATAGCCGCAACAGCAAGGTCAATCACCCTGTGCCCAATTCCCACGATAAGCCCGGTAGCTTCCGCCGTCTCAAGGAACTGGTCGGGCGCCAAAAGACCGAGGCGCGGGTGTTCCCAACGAACTAACGCTTCGATCCCAACCAACTTCTCGGAGGCAATCTCGACGATCGGTTGGAACAGCAACACAATTTCCTCAGCGGCAAGCGCTCGGTGAAGATCGGTTTCGAGCTCTAGGGCGAGCGCGGCCGCGTGTCGCAGGGACTCGTCGAATAATTGCACGCGGTCACGGCCTCGGTTCCTCGCTCGGTAAACCGCGGTATCGGCATCGCGTAGGAGTTCGCTTGAACTGTCTCCTGGTCCACCCAATGCAACGCCGATGCCCGCCATCACAAAAATATCGCGTCCCCGAATCCTGAAGGGCTTGCATAGCTCAGAAGCGAGACGTTCGGCCATTCCGATGGCATCCGCTTCTGCCTGGGATGGGTCTCCGGAGTGCGTACACAACACAACGAACTCCTCACCCCCGATTCTGGCAGCAAAATCCTTTGTCCTGAGCAGATTACGGAGCCGACTCGTGAACACGACCAACAACGCGTCACCTGCATCGCGCCCTAATGCATCGTTTACAATTTTGAATCGGTCCAGGGCGATCAACAACAGTGAGACCTTGCCTGATGTTCGACCCGCTGCTTCGATCGCCTCATCCGCCCTATCCAGGAACAGGCTGCGATTAGCGAGGCCGGTAAGCCCGTCGTGCGTCGCCTGGTGTGTCAGTCGTTGCTCAAGGCGCTTGCGCTCGGTGACGTCTATGAGTAAACCATCTATATAATCTGGAGTCTCTCCTTTGTAGGTCGCCATCCCACGCTCTTCGACCCAACGTAGCGATCCGTCGCTGTGCAGTATCTGGTACTCAATGCTGTAGGGCTTGCGCTGTTCTATTTCTCGCGTTACTGATTCAATGACCGCCGGCATATCCTCTGGAAGGATCAAGTCGAATAGGTCCATGCCCCCATCGTGAAGTTGCTTTACCGTGTAGCCAGCCAGTTGCTCGACTGACGAACTGACAAATATCGTCGAATAGGGAGGATATGGACCACATCGGAAAACGACATCGGGAACGTTTTCGATGAGTGCGTTGAGCCAAGCCTTCGATTCGATCATCTCGGCGGTGGCATTGACTGATTCGGTCATGTCGAATAAAGCACCTTCAAGAAACTCGGGTTGGCCGAGTTCGTCGAAAATGATGCGTCCGTGTTCCGACACCCAGCGCACTGAGCCGTCTCGATGTCTGAGGGGGTAGTCGATTACGTAAGACCGCTTCTCGGCTATGGCTTGA
Source organism: Acidimicrobiia bacterium (assembly GCA_009694415.1). Taxonomy (GTDB): domain Bacteria; phylum Actinomycetota; class Acidimicrobiia; order IMCC26256; family JAENVU01; genus SHUZ01. The sequence continues at coordinate 1,995 of SHUZ01000164.1, read as the reverse complement.
GCGAGTTCGCGGTCCGTTCGTGGAATGTGTTCAGGAAGCGCGAGGGAATCGAGAATATGATTTCCGTTTATGAAGTCGGATGCCGGGTATCCGGTTATTCGTTCGATTGCACCACCCATCTGGAAATCCGTGTAGGGAGCCGTCGCTTGGCATCGAAATACCGCTGCGGGGAGATTCTCGATCAAAGCTCGGTGCGTTTCCTGGGTAGCCAGGAGTTCTGTACGAAGCGCGACTTGTTGCGTCACGTCATGGAGGTGGACGACAAAACCGTTCACCAGCGGATCATCAAAGCAGGAGAGCACGTTGATCTCCGTTGTGACCCAGTGGCCATCGACATGCATTAACCGGACTTCGGGCATCGATTGAGCAAACGGATTTTTCCGCGCTGTTTCGAATAATTGCAACACGGCATCCCGATCCTCGGGGTGCACCGCTTCCAATCCGCTAGATCCGATAAGCGCGCCAGGCGCCAGACCCAATATGGGAACACCGACGCCCTCCCGCGTGATTACCAGTTCGTTATCGGCTACGACGGCAACGCCCTGCATTCTCGCAGCGAGCATCAAGATGTGAGCGTCTAATTCAGTGGTCGTTACATGCGGTTCGTCGAGAATGTCACTCATGGCGCGGTTGTCAGCATGGCTGTCTGCCTTCGACATTTCCCCAGACTACTACGACATAAAACGGGCGTACCATAGCGGCGCTCGTCGGTCAACAACACTCACAACATCAACCCAACATCGCCGTTTGTCGGATAATGCACCCCTGCGGTGCGCTGTGCGACAAACCGACGGGGGTCTTGGGATGGTTGGGTGAGTTCGATGCGCGCTGGCGTTGCAGCATGATCGAAGTTGGAGAGGTGGCGAGTTGGGTTACCTGCAAACCCAGAGACGATCGATTGCCACCAGAAGTTGTTGCTGGCAGCTACCCCCACAATCATGCCAACATTGCTTCCGTCTGGGTTCAAGGGCTGTCTGGGAATGCGACCGAAAGCGCGTGGCCCGCCTCACGGCGAAGGTACCACCAAGATCGAGTACGTGTTCGGCGCGTTTCGATCAGACTCCCAATAACTCTGCAATGGGTTCGTGGGCTGCGATTTGTTGCGCAACCCATGTTGGCCCTCGCTGCGCTGCAACTTGATCCGCAGTCACAAGCCGAAAGATCGCGGCGCGCATCATCAACTGTTCGTAGTGATCCAGATGATCAATACACTGCGCGAGCGAAACCGGCGCGTTGTACCAAACGATCGCGTCGACAAGGACGATCGCGAGACCAAACCCTGCGGGACGGTAATAGGGAGAAAAGTCGATCACCGCGGGATCGAGCCCGGCGGCGAACAAGATGTTGCCAGGCAAGTCTCCGTGAATGACTTGGCTTGCCAGTGCAACCGGAGCGTGCGCGCTCCAGAACCGGGCAATCAGTTGGTGGAACGCGTCACCTACAACTGGAAGCTCGTCGCCCCAAGCTGCACGGTCGCCCACGCTCCACGGGTTTGTTCGTTGATCGAGAAACTCCGGCCGGGGGATCGCTTCGAGCGCTTCGTGAAAACGTTCGCCAGCACGCAACACTTCGGGCCATCGGCCGTCCAACACGTGTTCACCCTCGATGTGCATCGAAGCGGTCCAATGATCGACCACCCATCGCCCATCGTCGGCACGCACCGGACGCGACACACGGAAGCCTGCCTCCGGGATTGCGGTCAGCACATCGGCGGTCCATTCGGCTTCGGCATCGGCCGCTCGGGATTCTTCGATGGGTTTCAGCACGAGATGGTCGGCGACCCAGGTCATATCTTGCCCACCCGACAACCGGCGGGGGGGGGGGGTTGCCGATACACCGAATGCGCGCAACACTTCAGCCGAAGGCACTATCGACATGGAGACTGCAACTTCGAGACCTTGTCCACACCAACCATGCGACAAAGGTAGGGCCTCAGGCCTCGATCGAAGCGGACGCCGTCTTCGAGCGAGCTGCATAAGTGGCCGGCGTGACGAC
>SHUZ01000016.1 GCA_009694415.1 Acidimicrobiia bacterium | reverse complement strand
CCTTCGTGGCCAGCGGGTCGTTTCGGCAACTGATCGCGATGTCCCTGGTGGGCAGCCTGATCGTGCAAACCCACATCGGCTACACGCTGCTCATCGCCGTCGGTTTCGCTTGGGCAATCGGGTGGACCCTGATCGACGCGCGCCGCACAAGAGAGCAGGTGACCTGTGAGGACATGGTCGGGATGCCGGGATTTGAACCCGGGGCCTCAGCGTCCCGAACGCTGCGCGCTAACCAAACTGCGCCACATCCCGTGGAACCTGTAACTCTACCCTTCGCCCTGTTCAGCCTCTTCAGGAACTGTTGCTGCGTCCTCGTCGGTTGATGCCTCAGGCTCATTTGCCGGTTCCACCAATAGTCGGCGCGCTGTTCTCCGCAGCATCCCTGCATCGATCGGCTTCACCAATTCGCCGTCGGCATCTGCGCGTCGGGCGATGAAACGATCGGCCTCGCGGTCCAGTAGCAACAGAATCTTGGTTTCGGGCGATCGCCCTGCACCAGCTTCGAGCCTCAGATCTATCGCTGCTGCAACTCCACCCATGTTCGCGATCTGCATGTCGAGGATCACTAAATCTGGCGCATGTTCCACTACGGCATTGCGCACGTCTTGTCCTCGTACCACCTCGATGACTTGATCGTCTTTCCCGACGAACGCAGTTCTAACTTGCTCTCTGATCCATGGGGCTTCAGCGGCGACAAGAATGGTCTGCACGGCGCGAGAACCTAGTTGGCTTGGTCTGGGCCTGTCGGCTCAGCGAACAGAATGCTTCCGATTTCGGCGAGCGCCTCGAAGTCGTGAACGTCGTGGGACAGGTAAGGAACAAAGGAAACAGGCGCTGCACCAGTGCGTACCCGAACCGTCTCTATGTGCGCTCGCTCTCGGTCTGCGATCTCGGCGAAGTTGGCGAGGTTGGTGTAGCCAGCGGCCAAACGCCCGCGCGCCGCCCGCCGTTCGAGCCCTGATACGGCGATGTCTTGCAAAGACTGTGTGCGCGCGAGCAGTTCAGCCGTTGGCGAGTTCGTGAAGCGAGGGTGAACGCGATTGATGATCAGCGCGTCGACGGTCAGATTGTGGGTTCCGATCTTTTCTGCGAAGTAGCGCGCCTCTGCGACGGCATCGCGTCGCGGCGATGTGACGAGAACGAAACGCGTTTCGGGTTGCGCTAGTACCTCGACGATGCGGTGTGCTCGCTCCCGAAATCCCTCTTCCATTCCCTCGAAAGATCTGAAGAACGCGACGATGTCTTCGACTACTTCGGTGCCGACTGTGCGCGAGACGGTATTGAGAAACATCTGAACCGCAGCGCCCGCGACCCGTAAATATGTACGCGTCGGAACCATGAGCATTCGAAAGATCTTGTTGTCCAACAGGCGCAGCAATCGCTTGGGCGCGTCGAGAAAGTCGAGAGCGTTACGACTAGGAGGTGTGTCTACGACGATCAGGTCGAAACCACCTTCTTCATGTAACTCGTGCAACTTTTCCATCGCCATGTATTCCTGCGTGCCGGAAAGAGCACCAGAAATATTCTGGTAGAACGTGTTGGCGAGTATTCGTTTCGTCTGCTCTGGCGACTCTGCGTAACGCGTGACGAGAGCGTCGAATGTGCTCTTGGTGTCGAGCATCATCGCTGAAAGTTGCCCACCTGGGGTGCGGGTTCCCGACGGATCCCAAAACTTCTCATCGATCTCGCGTGGCTCGTTCGCCAGTTCTTCGAGACCCAGGGCATTCGCGAGGCGCTTTGCGGGATCAATCGTCACGACGACAGCACGACGTCCGCGGCGAGCACCCTCGACAGCAAGAACCGCGGCGGTCGTGGTCTTGCCTACGCCGCCACTTCCACAGCAAACAACTATGTGTCCATTCATCACCACGTCATTGAGTGAATGCACGGTGCTCATCGGGAATCACTCGTTCGCGTCATAGGTTTGTCAGTCCAGCGGTGAAGGCATCTGCGAGCCAGTTGACTTCGTCAGGACCAATGTCAGCGGTGAATAGGAACGGTAAGCGTATTTGCGGAAGCGGGAGTCGTTGTGACAGGCGGGAGGCCTGATGTGCCTGGATCGCTACGCGCTCAGCGCGGAACTCTGCAGCTTGCGCAACCGACGCGGCGTCCTCGTCGCTCACGAAGACGTCGATAAGCGCGCCATCGTTGTGAATGGATTCGGCAGTTGCAGGCTGATCACCGAGAGCAACTTCTTCATAGCAACAGTTCACGACTACCGGGCCCAACGAGGTTCCCGCGCGATCTTCAATCGTGTATGCGGTGTCGATCAGTTCGTTCACCGGCGTTTCTTCGGGCAGAGTTACCAACAACACTTGGCAACGCTTCGGATCGGAAAGCATCTCGATGACGTCTGCAGCTTGTTTGCGCACAGGCCCAACGCGCACCGAATCGGCCAGTCCGCGCGCAGAGGTCAGGAACGTGATTGCGTGGCCGGCTGCTGGCGCGTCAACGATTATCAGATCGGCAGCACCGGATACCTCGAGGCTCTTCACCTTGCCTAGAACGAGGATGTCTTTAATGCCAGGAACAGCCGTGGCGATTACGTCGAGAGTGCCAGAGGCCATGAGCCTGTTGGATATCCGCCGCAACCCGTTGCCGCGGAGCCAATCAAGAAGCGCTTCATCGGGAGTGAGCGTTCGCGCTCGTATTCCCGGCGCTAACTCTGTCTCTTCGTAACCGAGTGGAGGACGATCAAAGGCTGCGGCGATCCCCGATTTGCCTTCAACTTCTACGATTAGCACGCTCTTGCCCGTGCGGGCTGCCGCGATCGCGAGAGTCGCGGTTACGGTCGTCTTTCCTACACCACCTTTGCCCGCGACGATGATGACACGGGAGGCGGAGCAGAACTCTTCTAGCTCCATCGACCCGATGCTACGGGAGCAACCATGCCGCGCCGATTTTTCAGACACTTGATCGCGATGTCGCTTGCTGCGCTTGGGCTGCTTTGTGTGCTTCCCGACCAGGCCTCAGCTGGTGGTGCTCCGAGTTCTGGCAAGCGAGGGATCGTCGTTGCACAAATAGACGGCCTCATTGATCCTGCGAACGCCGAACTCATTGTGAACACGATTCGTGACGCAAATCGGGCGCGGGCATCGTTGATTGTGCTCAAGATCAACTCAGGCGGGGCGGTAGATGTCGACATCAAGCCATTGCTGCGCGCAATCAGTGAATCCGGTGTCCCGATCGGAGTATGGATTGGGCCGGCTGGTTCGAAGGCGAAGGGCGTGGGCGGATTGTTGGCGGCTGTCGCACCCGTCAATGGCGTGTCGAACGATTCCGGCATTGGACCTGCTTACCCCGTACTCCTCGATGACCCTGATGCAATGTCGTCCGAAGAAGTTCGCGATGAGTTGGCGCGACTCAACGCGAGCAACGGAAGATCAGCGGCCGGTGCTTCGGCGTTGACTCAACGTCAACTAACTGATTCACAGGCAGCCCGGCTCAAGGCAACAAACAGCGTCTGTCCCGAAGTGCCGGGTTGTCCGACCCTCGGAGACTTCATTGTCAATCTTGATGGGACGGCGGTGACTACCGCTACAGGCGCCAAGACCTTGAACACTGCCAAGGTTGTCGGAGTCGGCGACGACCGACGGCGACAGCCGAACCAAGTGATCGCGTTTCGCAAACTCGACTTGGTTGGTCAAGCAACCCACACTCTTACTAGTCCTTCGATCGCTTACCTGCTGCTCGTAGTCGGCTTATCCCTGATCGTGTTCGAGTTCTTTACGATCAGCATCGGACTCGCTGGTGGCGCAGGTGCAATTGCGGTCGTAGGGGCCTTCGTCGGATTCTCACACTTGCCCGTTACATGGTGGGCGCTGCTTCTGATCCTGTTCGCCATGTTCGGATATGCGATCGACGTGCAAGCGGGAAAACCGTACGCGTGGACAGTGATAGCGACAGCGCTGCTCATTGCTGGATCGCTGTTTCTTTACGGTGGTTCCGGCCGCCTCGATGTCTACTGGTGGGTTCTCCTCATCGTGATTATCTCGACCGTGACGTTCATGGTTGCTGCAATGCCGGTGGCCGTGCGATCCCGATTCTCCACTCCGACAATCGGTCGCGAGGGGCTTATTGGTGATCGGGGTATAGCGGTGGTCGATGTGGCGCCCGATGGAGTTGTAGAGATCCGCGGGGCCCGTTGGCGAGCCCGCACAAACCGCGCAACCCCAATTAGGGCAGGCGAAACGGTGGTGGTTGGCGAGGTAGATGGCCTGGTTCTAGAGGTGGAGCCGGAAGAAGGAGCTGCACGTGATTACCGAAATCCGCGCAAAACGGACACGGAAACTCCCCAAGATTCGTCTTGATTGATTCGGCGGCGTCCGTGTAGGTTCGGCGTAGCAACAGCGAGTCCAGGGGGGCAGTTAGTTGGGAATTCAAATTACGGAACAGATTTGGCAGGTTCACGGTGCATGCCGTGGTCCGGAGTCAACCGTGTTCTTTCCTCCATCGAGCGGCGAGCGCCGCGAGAACAGGGAAATACGCGAGGTGAAGGCCAAGGAGATCTGTGCCCAGTGTTCGGTGAGCGTCGAGTGTCTCGACTACGCGCTAGAGATTCGCGAACCGCACGGTATCTGGGGAGGGCTCAACGAGTTTGAGCGCCACGAGTTGCTCGCGATGCCTCCACTAATTTCGCGCTGAATCTTCGCTGCTACAGCAGTCCCGACGTTGGTCCCGCTATTCGGTCGTCGCCCCGTCGTCTTGTGACGCCGGTGCGGTCTAGGTGCGCGACGATCGGGAGAACGTACTTGCGAGTTGAACCGAGGATGTCGCGTATCTCAGCGACGGTGACGCTGCCGCGTTCGCGGAGTGCGGTAATTATGAGGGAGCGGGCTTCAGAGACCGCACGCGAAGAGAAGTAGATACCGTCTAGATCAACCGCGCTGCCTTCGCGTACAAGTGCTCGCGCAATTGCTAGATCCTCTGGTGGTGATGGTGCAAACGGCGAAGAGTCGAGAGTCGCGATCAACGCGCGTCCTTCGGGCGAATCTCCTACACGCGCCTGGGATGCAGCTACGCGTACGCAACCGTGGTCGACAACAACCTCATCCCAGTTATCGATGAGCGCCAACAAGTGCTCGTGTTCAAGTGCAAGTTCTCGAGCCAACTCGTGGGTCGTGAGACCAGGTGAGTTCGGTGAATCGACTTGGTGTGCTTCCATGTTTCGCGTTGCTGAATTCCGCAGCCCGGCAACGGTCGTTGAATCGAGGTACCAATCTCGGAGTCGAACGCCACCGGCTTCTCGAATTTTGTCAACGGCTTCGTCCTCGTTCAGGCCAGTTCGCGCAGCGATGCCCGCGAGGGGGACCCAGCCTGTGGCGAGCAGCCGATGCGCTATGGGTTGAGCCAGGACTGCGGCAGCATCGCCCGAGCGATTAGTCGGGGCGATTGTGAGTACCGCCGCGCCAGCGGTAGTTGTTTGCCGTCCAGGATCTCGCAGCACAATGCGATCTCCGGGAGCCATCGGTATCGCTTCACTAAAACGAAGGCGAGCGAAACGATGTTCGTCATCGAGTAGGCGACACAGGACGTGATGTTCTCCCGACCCAACATGCGCGGTGAGGCGCGAACGGTCCGCGAGGGATTCTCCGGGAAGTTCTTGCACTGCCACATCGACCAAGACAACGTCGATCCACTGTTCAGGAAGCACCACGGCATCGCCTCGACGAAGAGCGTGATGATCGACTCCTGAAAGGTTGAGAGCAACACGGGCGCCTGGCGAAGCGGCGGTCATCTGTAGTCCAGCCGATTCGATACCGCGTAGACGGCACTCGAACCCGCCTGCGATTACGTCGGCATCGATGTTGAACCGTCCACCGGCAAGAGTTCCAGTCACAACGGTTCCTGCGCCACGGCTTGCAAAGACGCGGTCGATCCAGAGTCGCGGTCGACCGCGATCGATCGCGACTGGCGATTCGGCTAGCACCTTGGCGAGTGCGACTCGCACATCGTCGAGTCCGTTTCCGGATCGCGAGTCAGCGCTAACGATTGGCGCATCTGCCAGCCCCGTTCCTTCGAGGTGTTCCCGAACTTCGATGGTGCGCTTCTCGAGCAAGTCTTGGGTTGCGAGGTCGGCCTTTGTAAGCACAACGACTCCGTGTCGCACGCCGAGCCCATCCAGGATGCGCAGGTGTTCTTCGCTCTGCGGCATCCACCCTTCGTTCGCTGCTACCACGAGGAGACAAACCTCTACCGCTCCAGCACCGGCGAGCATGTTTTTGACGAAACGCGTGTGTCCTGGAACATCTACGAATCCAACTTCTTCACCGTCAGCGAGGGTAGAGAAGGCGAAACCAAGATCAATGGTCAGCCCGCGCGCTTTTTCCTCTGGGAACCGATCTGGGTCGGTGCCTGTTAGCGCAAGGACCAAAGTTGATTTGCCGTGATCGACGTGGCCAGCCGTAGCGACGGTGCGCAATGTCAGGGCTTGCCGGATTGCTTGAGGGCTGCAATCAGGAGTTTGTCGTCGGCGGGATCCACAGTCATGAGATCGCAGATGACGCGGCCATCTTCGGCGCGGGCGACTACGCCTTGCTTTCGAAGTGCTGCGAGCGTGTCATCCACGTGGCCTTGTTCGAGCGCCACTCCTATGGAGGGGATCGTCAGGCCAGGTAGGGATCCGCCGCCAGCGACGGCCTCGGTCTCCACGACTTTCACGTAAGAGAGATTTTCGCGTATCCGATCTGCGCGCTCCGATAATTCATCGCGCGATTGCGTCGCGTATTTCCACAACGGTATCCGCGTCGCGTCGCCATCGAGATAAGCGCAAGCGACCTGTTGCAAGACAGCAAGTGTCAACTTGTCGGCTCTCATTGCGCGGGCAAGTGGATGACGACCGATCGTGGCGATCACATCGGCGTTCCCAACTATCACGCCAGCCTGTGGTCCGCCAAGCAACTTGTCGCCAGAGAACGTAACCAGTGCCGCCCCAGCCTCAAGCGCTTGCCGCACACCAGGTTCATCGCCAAGCCAAGTAGGACGGGCCGGGAGCCAAGGGGTGTTCTCATCGAGAAGGCCTGAACCGGCATCCACCATCACTGGCGGTCCCAAGCGCGAGAGGTCACCGATGCTCGTAGCTTCTGTGAATCCGACCATGCGGTAGTTCGATGAGTGCACCTTGAGCACCAGCGCAGTTTCATTGGTCAACGCTTGTTGATAGTCAGACAAGCGTGTTCGATTTGTTGTGCCCACCTCAACTAATCGGCATCCCGATTCGGCCATGATTTCAGGCACTCTAAAACCGCCGCCGATTTCGACGAGTTCCCCGCGAGAAACCACAACTTCCTTGCCGCGCGCGAGCGCAGCAAGGGACAGCAAGACGCCAGCAGCGTTGTTGTTCACAATCATTCCGGCTTCGGCACCAACAGCGAGGGCGAATAATGCTCCTGCATGTTCATGTCGCGAGCCGCGTACACCCTCATTCATCCTGTATTCGAGGTTGCTGTAACCGAGCACAGGGCCACTAGCTGCATGCAGCATCGCTGGACCGATGGGAGCGCGACCCAGATTGGTGTGCAATAGAACTCCGGTGGCGTTGATTACTGGTCCCAACATCGTGTCAACGAGTTCCTGACACCGTCGTCGCGCGTCTTGGACCACGGTTTCAAACTCAACGGGCGTACCGGTGGTAATCCTCGTGCGCGCTTCGTCGACCGCGTCGCGAGCGCAATTGACAAGTAGTGCATGGGGCAAACCTTCAAGGCATGCGAGCACGCGGTCAACTGAAGGGAGGCTCGCTCTCAGATCATCGGACACGACGCAAGCGTACGCATATCGCAATCGCGATCAAACAGGTGCCGCTCGGACAAGTCTCCAGCCCGGCGTAGAATGAAACTAGGAGGCCGCAATGCCCGGCATGACTCCAGAGATTCCTAGCGCTCTATCGCCCTTGGTGCGCCGAATCGTTGCTTCCAATCCAAGCGCGATGACTGGACCTGGAACCAACACGTATCTCGTAGGTGTGGACGAGGTAGCTGTGATCGATCCGGGACCCGACGACAAGCTGCACATCGACGCGATTATTGGAGCCGCAACGGCAGAGCGAGTCCGCTGGGTGCTTCTAACCCACACACATCCAGACCATTCGCCAGGGACCGCTCGGCTCGTGGCCGCCACAGGAGCGGAAGTGCTTGCCTACTCCAAGCGTGACTCGTCCGCGAAGGTTGATCGAGCAATCGGCGACGGAGACGTCGTCAACGGCACCGAGTTCAGTATCGATGTGTTGCACACGCCGGGACACGTTTCGAACCACTTGTGCTTCCTGCTAACAGAAGAGCGCTTCTTGTTTACCGGCGACACGATCCTTGACGGCATGTACTCCGTTGTCGCGCGTTCAACCGGCGGTGACATGGCTGAGTACATGGCAACGCTCGAAAGACTTAGGAAAAAACGACTCTCGCGCATCGCGCCGGGACATGGCGAAGTGATCGAAGCACCCCGTGAACGAATCGATGATTATCTACGTCATAGACGAGAGCGCGAAGCGCAGATTCTCAAACTCATCCGTCGTGAAGGTCCTGTCCGCATCAAAGCGATCGTCGCCAACATTTATGTCGATACGCCCGCGGCATTGCTAGACGTGGCGGCACGGCAAGTCCACGCGCACCTGATCAAGTTGCGTAGCGAAAACTTGGTGACTGGACGCGACGCGCGATCAGTGTGGACGGCTGTCTAGGCGTCTCAGGTCGCGGTTTGCGTAGCAGTCTGGGCCGCGGAACGAGCGTCAGCATCCCTGAGGTTGTTCGCTGCGGCTTCGAGGATCCGCGCGGTGCACCCGACCATCTCGATGGGCGGCAGGAGTTCCGTAGCTATGAGCGTTGCTAGTTGTGTGAAGACCTGCCCCGCTGCGGAATCGGGTGCGCTCAATGCGATCGGCATCCCGTCGTCTCCGCCCTCGGATACAAGCGGTTCCAGGGGAATTTGCGCGATCAACGGCACATTGATGTCCTTGGCAAGCGCCGCACCACCACCGCTTCCGAACACCGCGATTCGTTCACCGCCCGGTGTTACCAACTCACTCATGTTTTCAATGACTCCTAGTACCACCATGTCGGACTTGCGAGCCATGTCCGCGACGCGCGCTGCAACCCGCTGCGCAGCGATCGTCGGTGTCGTAACGACAATCATTTCGGCTTGCGGCAACATTCTGGCGAGACCCATCTGCACGTCGCCGGTACCGGGGGGCATGTCGATGAGCAGGTAATCGAGATCTTCGGCCCAACGCACGTCGGTCAGAAATTGTTCTACAGCTTTGTTGAGCATTAACCCGCGCCACATCAGCGCGCTTCCTTCGTCCTCAACGAGGAATCCCATGCTCACTACCTCGAGTTCGCCGCCACCGTCAATCAATCTGCGGTTCGGATGAATCTTGCCGTCCGCTCCAGAGAGACGACCGTCGACCCCCAACATACGCGGAACGCTGAACCCCCAGATGTCCGCATCGAGCACACCGATTCGCAGCCCGCGCGATGCAAGTGCAGCGGCGATGTTCACGGTTACGGAACTTTTACCGACACCGCCCTTACCGCTCGCAATAGTGATGACGCGGGTCGAAGGGGCCACCATTGTTTCTGGTGCATTAGCGCGGGCATTGCGCCGTGCGCGGACCATCACCGTCGCCTTTTCTTCGCTAGTCATCTCAGCCCAACGCACGGCTACATCGGAAACTCCAGGTAACGCTGTCACCTTGTTCTTGATCTCGCGACGGATCTCGGCTTGTAGTGGGCACCCCAAAGTTGTCAACGCAACCTGAACCGTGACCACGCCATCCGCTGCCACGCTGATGTCTCGCACCATTCCGAGGTCGACGATGCTCGCCCGTAATTCCGGATCCATCACACCGGCCAGAATCGTCCGAACCGAGTCGACATCGGGCAGGACATCTGTCGGGCTCACGACGTCGGCTGTTGTGGCGGCTGTCGTGGCGGCTGTTGTGGCGGCTGTCGTGGCGGCTGGGTCTTGCGGCGGCATGGTGCGCGAGTCCTCAGATGTTTGATCGGTTGATGCGAGGAGTACAAGCCTACGACGTTGCGTGGTCATGAGAGCACGGAGAGGTCCGAAACGTGACCGATTTCTCGCGATTCGTATTCCGAATCCGCATTCCATTCATTAGGGAGTATCCTGGGGTACCCCAAAAACCTACGGAGAAAACCGTGAGCCTGTTTACCGTTACCGATGCGAGGGTCCAGTTCACATTGACCGATGCTGCCGCCACCAAGGTTGCTGCCTTGATCGCGGCCGAGGAGACACCAGATCTCGCGTTGCGGGTAGCGGTTCGTCCCGGCGGATGCTCAGGTTTTAGTTACGAGATGTTTTTCGATGCAGACGTAGCCGTCGACGACATGAAGTCCGAGCAGAGCGGCGTGACCGTGGTGATCGATCCGGCTTCGTTCCAACACCTAGGCGGCGGCTCGCTCGACTACCGCGACGGTCTTGAGGGTTCGGGTTTCCACATTTCGAATCCAAACGCGGAACGTACCTGCGGTTGTGGCCAGTCGTTCTCATAGGTAGTTGCCAGCTCGCGTTGAACTAGTTGTCAACGGCAAGGCCGTTACCGTCGACGTAGAAGATGACGCGTCGCTGCTTGTCGTGTTGCGCGAACAACTCGGAGTGATGAGTGTCAAAGACGGCTGCGCGCCTCAAGGGCAATGTGGTTGCTGCACGGTGCTCGTTGACGGTTCCCCAAGAGTCTCGTGTGTGACGCCCGCCGCGAGAGTTACCGGTAGGTCGGTCACGACGGTGGAAGGACTTGAACCGGAGTTGCGTTCGGAGATTGTCGACGAGCTCGTTGCCAACGGAGGATCACAATGCGGATTCTGCACGCCAGGAATTCTCATGCGAGCCGCGGCGCTACGGTCGAAAGGGCGCGAGGAAAAGGTCGATCTAGATCGGGCACTCGCAGCACATCTATGCCGATGCACAGGCTGGCAAACCATTTACGACTCCCTAGGGCGATCTCGGCACGTTTCGGGCCCTATAAGGGCCTCGAACGTGCCGAGAACACTTGGGGGGGAGCGTGCTGAGCTCGAAACTGGTGTCGCGCAACAAGTTGGGCCATCCGTTCCTATCGGCGAGGCCGGTTTTGCAGACGACCTCGCTCCTCGTGACGCGCTGGTAGCGGTTCCATGTCCGCCCGGTAGCACTGCAACCACTGTCGAGGCGGCGGGGCTCAGTTGGGTGATCGGGGAGTCGCTTATGGACGCCCGCAACCAGGCTGGCAAGGTGCAAGGCCGACGCACGACGATGCCGTCGTCGGCTCCGATCCCGTTGCTGCGACTGCCAGAGGGCGGCGTACGCATTGCCACGGGATGGGTGGAACCTGGCTATCTAGAGCCCGATGCGTCCTGGTGCATGCCGGGTGGTACTCCAGCGAGTCCGCTCGCGAATGGCGGCGCGTTCGGTGGTAAGACCGAATCGTTGGCGCCATTGGCTGCGCGCGAACTTGCAGATCGTTATGGCCGCACAGTTCGCGTGCTCTATTCGCGTGAGGATGTGGTGCGGCTTGGTCCGAAGCGGCCGCCGATATCTGCAAGCGCCGTCTTGAGCGGAACAACGGTTGAAATTCGCGGAACAAGTGCGGGTGATATGCCTGTTCCGCCGTCCGCATACGCGCTCACCCTCGATGCAGAGTGGGACCGAGTTTCCTTGCGCGGACCTCCCATCTCGGCGTCGTTGCGTGCCGTCGGCCTTGCTGAACACTCGCTACTAGTTGAGGGCGCTCTGAACGCCGGCAACGCGGATCGCAGCGCACTCGTTGTTCCAGGAGTTGCCGATGTGCTCCTCGATACCGCAGTTGTTAACCAACACGGTGCGCGTGCCGGTGCGCGTGCCGGGATTGATCCCGCGACCGGTTCAATCACGCGAATCTTTGTACGCGTCGCAGCGGGGGACCCACTCGATGAAGTTGTGATGCGGTCCTACGCGATCGGTGCTGCGCACATGGCTTTGGGTTGGGTTCTTACCGAATCCATTGCTGTTGACATTGAAAGCGGCGAAGTGCACGACCTAACGATTCGCAGTCTCGGGATTATTCGTCCCGCGCGAGTTCCACCGATCGAGGTGGAGATTGTCGACGACCCTGGAGAGCCTTTGGCGCGCAGTTCCGATGCGGTCTTCGCGGCGGTCGCGGCCGCTGTGTGGAACTCGCTCACAATCGCCGAAGGGGCGCGTCCCGAGACGCTCCCAGCGAGGGAGACGCGTGCCGCGTATACGCTCCGTGCATGAGCGATAACAGAGTCACCCCACTAAACACGCCGAGTGCACCTCCAGTAGCCGGGCCGTACTCGGCAGCTGTGCGCGCCGGTGATTGGGTCGTACTTGCAGGTCAGGTTGGTATGGACCCTGCGACTGGACGTTTCGTTGAGGGGGGTACTCGCGAACAGTGTCTCCAGGTTCTCGACAACATCTCCCGAGTTCTGGCGGATTGCGGATTAACCCTGTCCAATGTCGCCAAGGCGACGGTGTTCGTGACCGACCTCGGCGATTTCGGTGTGATTAACGAGGCTTACGCAGCTGCCTTCGGAGACCACAAGCCCGCGCGGTCGACGGTGCAAGTAGCCGCACTCCCGGGTGGAGCGTCGGTAGAGATCGAAGTTTGGGCGTACGCGCCATCAAAGGTCTGACCAACGCTTCGTTCCCGTACTACCGTCATAGGCATGTACGGAGTATTCGTTATCGCCATTGTGATGCTGTTACTAGTTCCGGTAGGCGTGATGATTACTGGTGCGATATGGAGCGCGACGATTGGGTGGCTCATCGAGAGCGATACCGAGGCTCGGGCTACCGGCTGATTGCTACCGGCTGATTGCGCCGCGCGTTTGACCGAACCGATAACCAACTGATCGCACCGTCTGGATTAATCCGGCATGTTCCTCGCCGAGTTTCGCTCGCAGACGACGAACGTGGACGTCGACGGTGCGCGCACCCCCGTAATACTCGTAGCCCCATACCCGAGACAAAAGTTGTTCACGCGTGAACACCTTGGCCGGATGTGTCACCAAGAACTTCAGAAGTTCATATTCCATGTACGTGAGGTCGAGCGGAACATTCCCGAACGCAGCTTGGTAGGTCTCCAAATTCAGTATCAGCGCGCCATACTCAACGATCTCTGGACCTGTTGTGCGTCCTGTACGGAAGAACAGATGATGCAAGCGCGCTTCTAATTCCTGAGGGTGAAACGGCGAAAGACAAAAGTCGTCGAATAGGTCTTCTCTCAATTCGAGTTCGGAGAGCTGAGAACCGGTTATGAGGAGCAGTACCCGATCCACTGGTGCATCGCGTTTACGCAGTGCGCGGCAAATGCCAAACGCGGCTTCGGGATCTGCTTCTGCCGAGATCACTGCGCCAGCCCAACCGTCGACAGGCTCTTGCTGAATCGCAACAGCGGCGTTGCTCACTGCCTTCCACGGGTATCCCGCGAGGTCGAGTGTTTGCGCGAGCAATGGCGGTGGCGGATCCGGGAAGATCGCAAGTGGTTCGGTGGGAGCGATGTCGCTCATCCGGTCCTCACAGTGAACCAAGGTAGCGGTCGACCTCCCAGGTGGTCACCTGTTCTTTGTAGGAGTCCCACTCCGCTCGCTTATTGCGGATGAAGTAGTCGAACACGTGCTCACCGAGCGCTTCCGCGACTAGTGACGAACCTTCCATCACGTCTACCGCCTCAGCGAGGGACTGCGGAAGCGACGCAATGCCCTGCGCCTCCCTTTGGTCTTTGCTCATCTCGAAGATGTTGTTCGTTGCTTCGGGTGCTAATTCGTAACCCTCTTCGATTCCTGCGAGCCCAGCAGCGAGCATCACGGAAAAGGCGAGATACGGGTTACACGCAGGGTCTGGCGACCGGAACTCGACCCGCGTGCTCGATTCTTTACCTCGGCGCGGTGTTGGTACGCGCACGAGTGCCGACTCGTTATTGCGCGCCCAACATATGTAGGTGGGTGCTTCGTAGCCTTCGATAAGACGCTTGTACGAGTTCACTGTTTGGTTCGTAACTGCCGTGATCTCGCGCGCGTGGTGCAGAAGGCCTGCAACGAATCCCTTGCCAATCTTTGAAAGACCATGCGGGTCGCCTGGATCATGGAATGCGTTGACGTCTTCCTCGAACAATGAGAGATGCGTGTGCATCCCGGATCCGAACGCGCCAGCAATCGGTTTAGGCATGAACGTTGCGTGCACCCCCAACTCGTTAGCAATCTGCTTCACCACAGTTCGGAATGTTTGAACGTTGTCTGCCATTGACAAAGCGTCGCTGTAACGAAGATCAATCTCGTGTTGGCTCGGGCCGTTCTCGTGAAACGAATACTCGACAGGGATGCCCATGGCTTCGAGGGCGAGAATTGTTCGTTTGCGAAGCTCATTCGCTATTCCTGTATGGGCAAGATCGAAGAAACCTGCGTTGTCGAGGGGGATGGGCTCGGTCTCTGATCGAAAGTAGAAGTACTCGATCTCCGGTCCAGCGAAAAAAGTGAACCCCTTCGCGCTCGCGCGGTCGAGGTTCCGTTTCAAAACATGTCGGGGGTCTCCGCTGAAAGGCTCGCCCGAGAGATGGCGAATGTCGCAAAACATTCTGGCGACCGGTGAGTCGTCGCCACGCCCAGGAACGATGTCGAAAGTATTTGGATCCGGCACGGCGATCATGTCGGACTCCTGAACACGGGTGTATCCGTCAATGGCCGAACCATCAAAAGTCATGCCCTCTTCGAGCGCACCTTCAAGTTCGGCGGGAGTGATTGCGAACCCTTTCAGGCTCCCGAGAACATCGGTGAACCAAAGGCGCACAAACTTCAGCCCTCGCTCCTCAACCGTGTGGAGTACATAATCAACGGGGCTCTGGGACGTCATGTGCCAAGTCTAGGGAGCCGCGCCTAGGCTCCTCCAAGGCCCACGCCGACCGGTAACACAGCGTTCACATTGTCGTAAAGACTTGGAAATCGCCCGGTAGAAGTCTTGCGGGGTAATGCAAAAGAAGGCGGCACCGCAATAACCGCAACACCAAAGGGCCCTCAGGGCATCAGGACTACCAAGGATCAGGAGCACACGTGGTTTATAAGGCCGAGTACATCTGGATTGACGGCACGGAACCGACGGCACGTCTGCGTTCGAAGACGAGGGTTCTCGACGACGGCGCGGAGCTGCCCATTTGGGGTTTCGACGGATCGAGCACCAATCAGGCACCGGGTTCCAACTCGGACTGTGTGCTCAAGCCCGTCTTCTCGTGTCCAGACCCGATCCGCAAGGGCGGCAACAAACTCGTGATGTGCGAGGTCCTCTTGCCCGACATGACTCCTCATGTCACAAACGCTCGCGCGCAGCTCACCCCGATTGCCGAGCGCTTCGCGGATCAAGACCCATGGTTTGGCATCGAGCAGGAGTACACGTTCTTCAAAGACGGTCGCCCCTACGGGTTCCCGATCGGCGGATTTCCAGCGCCGCAAGGCTTCTACTACTGCGGTGTGGGAGCGGACGAGGTATATGGGCGTGAAGTAGTCGAGGCCCACCTCGATGCATGTCTAGAAGCTGGCCTTGGGATCTCAGGCATCAACGCAGAAGTCATGCCGGGACAATGGGAGTTTCAGGTTGGACCTCTAAGTCCACTTGATGTCTCCGATCACTTGTGGGTTGCGCGGTGGCTCTTGTATCGCGTCGCCGAAGACTTCGGTATCGCGGCAACGCTCGACCCTAAGCCCGTAGAGGGAGATTGGAACGGCGCGGGAGCCCACACGAACTTCTCGACGACAGCGATGCGCGAGTCGTACCCGCCGATTATTGCCGCCTGTGAAGCACTCGAGAAGCGCGCCTCAGAGCATGTGGAGTGTTACGGCGCCAATATTGATCTTCGGCTTACCGGCCTGCACGAGACCGCTCCATGGAACGAGTTCAGTTATGGCGTTTCGGACCGCGGCGCTTCGGTGCGTATCCCATGGCAGGTCGAGATCGACCAGAAGGGTTACATCGAAGACAGGCGTCCGAATGCCAACATGGACCCGTACGTCGTGTCTCGACTCATCACCGAAACCGTTTGCTCAGCTCTGGCATAGCAAACGCGGATCTCTATAGACGGGCATCCTCGGCCCACCCATGGCTGACGGCGAGGATGGTCAGGTGAACCAACCGGATACTTCAGACCGTCCGCGCGAGCGGTGGTGGCTCTACCTGGTCGTGCCGTTCGGGGTTCTTACGGCAATCGGCTTGGTATTCACCATGGCGGTCATCGCCTTTGTCGGGTACAAGGTGGAAGAGGCCGACACAAAGTCACAGCAGGAACAAGCTGCGCTGCAACCGTTCTACACACCTCCAACTTCTTTGCCATCCGGCGTCGGAGTCCTCATTCGATCAGAGGAGATCAAGGGCGCGGCGCCCAAGGGATCACGCGTCTGGCGAATCCTCTATACCTCTGAGCACACCGATGGAACGCGCACTGTGTCTTCGGGCTCCGTGTTTGTTCCCGACGCGCCCGCACTTGGTGTTCGTCCCGTGCTTGCATGGGCCCACGGGACCCTAGGTATGGCAGACAAGTGTGCGCCGTCGCGAAGTAATCCACAAAGTGACATGCAGACTTGGTTGCCGCTCGCAATGGCGAACGGGTGGATTGTTGTTGCAACGGATTACGCGGGGTTCGGAACCCCAGGAACTCTCCGATACCTCATAGGTAAGGACGAAGCGCGCGACGTCATCAATTCAGTACGCGCCATACGCGGTTTCAAGCCCGCGAAAGCCTCAAACCGTGTAGTCGTGTCGGGTCATTCGCAGGGTGGGCAATCCTCGCTCTTCACTGCATCAGAAATTGGAACCTATGCTCCTGAACTTGTTCTTGTTGCGGCAGCAGCAGCAGCACCGGCGGCAGAACTGAACCCGTTGCTTTCCCAACAATGGGATCAGGCGGTCGCCTGGGTGATCGGTGCTGAAGTGGCAGTGGCTTGGCCCAAGGTGTACCCAGACCTCGATATCCAGGGAACGATGACAGCGGTCGCCCGCAAGTCATACCGGCGGATAGCGAATATGTGCATCAAGCCAGCCGCCATCGAAGCGCTGGTGCGCCAGGAATTTCTAGATCAACGCTTCTACGCGACAGATGTGAGCAAACTTCCAGCTTGGAATAGCGCTCTTCGCGAGCAGACTCCGAAACCTCTTGCGCGTTCGATCCCTACACTTATCGCCCAGGGCATGTCCGACACGGTCGTGCTTCCAAATACGACCGCGCTACTTGTTGAGCGCTGGTGCGCTGCGGGTAGCAACGTATCGACGATCTGGATGGGCGACACCACGCACATGAAGGCCGCTCTTGTTTCTGGGCCGACCGTCGTAGATTGGTTTGCCCAACGTTTCGCGGGTGTGCCCACTCAATCAACCTGTGGCCTTCCTCAACCGGTACAGCCAGCGCAAGAATGATCCAGTTCCCTGCACGCGCTGCGCGCCGTTAGCCCTCGAGCGGGACCGGAGCAGGCTCGGGTACTGGATATGAGTCGGAGGTGGATCTCGGCTTTCGCATCATGCGCAGGCCGTCCAACGTAATTAGCGCGACGGCAGCCCACACCAATGCGAAACCGGCTAGGCGCCATGCCGGCATCGATTCGTTATAGAGCCATACACCTAGTGCGAGGTTGATGGTTGGGACAAAGAACTGCAGCCACCCGAGGGTTGATAGAGGCACTCGGCGTGCGGCGCTAGCGAATAACAACAACGGCACCGTCGTAACGACGCCGGTTAGAGCAACGAGGACAATCTGGGGTCCTGTCGCGTTGGTGAGGCTCGGCGTTCCGAATAGTTGCATGAATACCAAGAACGCAATCGCTGCGGGAACAATCAAGATGGTCTCGGCAGCAAGACCTTCGAGCGCCGGCAGCGGAACCAGTTTCTTTGCGAGTCCGTAGCAAGTCCATGTGGTTGCCATGACAAGAGCGAGTGTCGGTGGAGAGCCATAACCAATCGCGAGGACGACCACGGCGACTCCGCAAAGAGCGAGTGCGGCACCCTGTACCCGTCGAAACGGTTCATGCAAGACGACTACCCCCGCCAATACGATGCCGATTGGGGCGAGGAGGTATCCGAGTGCTGTGTCGACGACGCGGTCGTGCGTCACGCAATACACATAGGTCGTCCAGTTGATTCCCAACATGGTCCCTGCCAGTAGGACGCCAGCGAGGGTGCGCCGGTTGCTAAATACGGGGCGTAGGTCGTTCCATCGATGAACGATGGTTAATGCGATCCCCAACATCAACACCGACATGACGACACGCCAGGCGATTAAACCGAATGCGTTGATGCCGCTAAGCGCGTGCCAGAAGATGGTGAGCAGGCCCCAAAGGATGTAGGCAAGTGCCCCTGTAAGGACCCCGCTGTTTCGGTAGCGCACCAAACCAGGCTAGACAGTCGCCGTCATTAGTAGTGCCAAGGCTCATTGGTTAGCATATAGATTGCGTCTCCGATGTCTACTGACGCCGACTCCATTCAACAGGCCCCTACGGCAGGACCGGTCTGGCTAGAACTTTTCTTCGACCTCGTTTATGTCACGGCGATCTTGCTGTTCTCAACGGTCGTATCGGAACAAAAGGATTTGGCGCACATCGCCATTCTGGTGGGCATGTTTGTTGCGATTTGGTGGATTTGGTTTTTGACGACGCTGTATACGAATCGTTTCCAGCGCACCGACACAACGCACAGACTTCTCGTGCTCGCCCAAATGTTTTTCGTGACCATGTTCGCCATGAGCGCCCGCGAGGGCGTCCAAGCGAATGGCGAGTGGGTATCGGCGTCTTACGCGATTTTGTGTGCGCTCTCGGCGGCGATGTACCTCCGAGAACGCCTCGAACCTGGAACCCAGGGAGCGATAGCGCGCTCGAGGTCGGCGCGTTTGGCGGCAGCTGCCCTCATCTTTGGATCGGCGGTTTTCTGCACCGGGGCGCTGCAAAGTGTGCTCTGGATTCTTGGGCTGCTGGTGAGTGTGATTCCTGTCCGTGTCGGTCCTGATCGGATCAGGGACTTGACTCCTCTGAATTACGACCACATTGCTGAGCGCATGGGAACTCTAACGATGATCTTTTTTGGAGAATCATTCGTGAAGGTCGCGGCCATGGTCGTCCAGGGAACGCTGAGTGATATTCAAATAGAGGCGCTCGCCTTCGAGTTCGTCCTTATGTTTGCGTTCTGGTGGTCGTATTTTGATGACATCCCGCGCGCAGGGATCGAAACTTCTCGCTTCTTGCCATGGCTCGGAGGTCATCTCGGACTGCAGCTAGGGCTTGCATTTGTCGCCATTTGGGTAGCTAAGTTCGTATCGGTCAAAGGCCATGCTTCCTTACCCGAAGTGGCGATTGTCCCAGTGGCTGTAGCCATAGCGATCTCGATCAGCGCTCTTGCTCTAATTGGGACGTGCACCCACCGACATCCGAGGCGTGGGTTGTTGATCTTGCGTATCTCTGTATCTGCGTTCGTATTGATTGCAGGAATCGCCGCGTTTTTGCATCCTAGCGTATCTCTGCTCGCCGGTCTGCTGATCATGACGGCCATTGTGGTCGGACAGGCAATTCTTGCTGATCGGGCTCTCAAGAAAACAAGCATTGTCGAGGATTGCTCGATTCAGTGACGGCGGCTACTAACGGTTTTTTTACACCCGTCCCAAGTAGGAGGTAGGTAGCGATGAGTGACGTGTATCAGGAATTGTTTTCGATCCGCGGCAAGACGGCCGTAGTCACAGGTGGGACGCGCGGAATTGGATACATGATTGCAGAAGCGTTCGTGCGTGCAGGCGTCAAGGTCTACCTGTCTTCGCGCAAGGAGTCAGCAGTAGAGTCCGCGGTATCCGCGTTGACTGAGCACGGAAGTTGTGTCGGTATCCCAGCCGACCTATCCACAGAGGCCGAGTGTCGACGCTTAGCTGCTGAAGTCGCGGTACATGAACCAACGATTGACATTCTTGTAAATAACGCAGGGGCAACTTGGGGCGCTCCACTAGATGATTACGACGATGCAGCGTGGAGCCGCGTTCTAGATCTAAATGTCAAGGCCATTTTTCATATGACGAAGTTCCTGCGTCCACAACTAGAAGCCGCTTCGACTCCGGAAGCTCCGTCACGAGTAATCAACGTCGGTTCTATCGATGGAATCAAAGTACCGCTACTAGAGACGTACGCGTACAGCGCCAGCAAGGCTGCCGTACACCAACTCACGCGGCACCTAGCGAAACGATTCGCGCCGAAAATTACGGTCAACGCGATCGCGCCGGGCCCATTTGAGTCCAAGATGATGGCTGCAACGTTGGCTGCTGCTGGCGACGCGATCGCACAGGGTGCCCCGATGAAACGCATCGGCAAGCCCACCGACATGGCTGGCGTCGCGATTTATCTGGCGTCGCCTGCTGCGAGTTATGTGACCGGCGTGATTATCCCGGTAGATGGCGGAATCGCAACCCTCGGTTAGAACAGGGTCAAGGGAGTTCGGCGGTAACGATCCAGGCTGTACTGGACAGCACAACTCCCTGGTTAGTCAAGTACGGGATGATAGCCAGATCGATTTTGTTCGTTATCTCTTCGATAACTTCGGGTGCCGCTGTGGCTAGGAGTGCTCTTCCCATTCCTGTCTGTATGAAGAAATCCGTGGCTTCTGCGGTTGTTGTTCCCGGCAATGGCATCGGATGGTGTACCGATTCGAGAGAAATATTTGCGAACCCCGCTGCAGCGAGTATGGAAATCACACGGTCTTTATCCGCGAAGGCGAACGGTCCAGGGGCATCAGCCTGTGGCGTCGTCAGGGTCTCGAAATATCTTGCGACCGCGAGACATGGGACTAGAAACCATTCGTTCATCAGTGGTGCCTGCCAACACGCAAAGGCCAATCGACCTTGTGGTCGGAGTGCGCTAGCGATGTTTGCGAACGATGCAATTGGATCTGAAAAGAACATGACTCCGAACCTAGAGATAACCAGTTCAGCGCTCGCTGGTTCGAAAGAGTGAGTTTGTGCGTCTTCCTGAAGGAAATCCAAGTTGGCGATCCCGCGAGATGCAACGCGTGCGCGCGCGACATTGAGCATTCTCCTCGACAGATCGATACCGGTGACATAGCCCTTCGGCGTGTGCGTGGAAGCGACGATGGCAAGTGCACCGCAACCGCACCCGATGTCGATGATGTGTTCGCCATCAGAAATTGAGGCTGCACGAATTACTTCTTCTGAGAACGCTTGAAGCATGGTGTCGTAATCTGCAGATCGGCTGACCCAGTGATCGGCTTCTTCACCGTTCCAGTACGCGACCTGCCCTTCGTTATTAGAAGCCGGTGCGCCCATTGGGCGGTCGGTCATACGAGTTCTGCGCGTTTGTACATCGCCATTACGCAAGCGCCTCCGAGTCCAAGGTTGTGTTGCATCGCGAGGTTTACGTCGTCCACCTGACGCGCTTCAGCCTCGCCGCGCAATTGCCATGTCAACTCCGCACACTGGGCGAGACCAGTCGCACCTAGAGGGTGACCTTTAGAGATCAGTCCTCCCGATGGGTTCACTACCCAGTCGCCTCCGTACGTGACTGCTCCCGAGTCGATCAGATCACCGGCGCCGCCTTCTTCACAGAGCCCGATTGCTTCGTAAGTTACCAATTCGTTAGCGGAAAAGCAGTCGTGCAACTCGATCACATCGACGTCTGTGGGGCCATATCCAGATTGTTTGTAGACCTTCTGTGCGGCCGCCCGTGACATGTCGAAGCCAATGAACTTCATATCTGAGTTCGATTCGAAACTAGATGGGAAGTCTGTCTGCATCGCCATACCTATGATCTCGACTGCACGCGCTTCAAGACCATGCTCGCGAACGAACGATTCGCTAGCAAGCACAACAGCGGCGCTGCCATCGGAGGTGGGGCAGCACTGAAGTTTTGTCAGCGGTTCATGAACCATCGGCGAAGCAAGAATCTCGTCGAGCGTATAAACGTCGCGGAATTGCGAGTATGGATTGTTGGCAGAGTGGCGGTGATTCTTCTCTGCGATGCGAGCGAAACTCTCGGCTTTCACGCCATAACGCTCCATGTACTCGCGGCCGGCATTGCCGAACATCTGCGGAGCGGGAGGAGCGGCAGTGAAGCCGCGCTTCTCATTCATCTTTTCGACCGTCCACTGCATTGGGATCGCACGGTCTAGGTACTTAATTCCTATGGAGCCCTTCTCCATTTTTTCGAACCCGAGTGCAAGTGTGCAGTCTGCGAGCCCGCCTTCGATGAAGCGGCTCGCGAGATACAGCGCTGATGACCCTGTGGCGCAGTTGTTGTTCACGTTCACCACCGGTATGCCTGTTACGCCGAGTTCGTAGAGCGCGCGTTGGCCAGCGGTGGAGTCCCCGTAGCAATAACCGACGGCGGCCTGCTCGATGAGGTCATAGGAAATGCCGGCATCGTTGAGGGCGTTCGTGCCTGCCTCTCGCGCCATGTCGGGGTAGTCCCAGTCTCGGCTACCCGGTTTCTCGAACTTGGTCATCCCGACGCCGACCACAAATACTTTGCGACTCACGGCCACTCCTTAAGTAGCGCGACCGTGGGCCCGGCCGGCGCCGGGAGCCTAGTGAAAGTTTGTTACTTGGAGACGACCGAGACCAAGAGGCTCTTTCCGACCTCTTTCGGATCCGTGATGCTCACCAAGGCAAGCTCGAGCGGTGAGTCACCAGTGGCGATCACATCGAAGACAAAAGCGAATTTCAATGGTCCGCCTACCTTGTCGTCGGACACGAACGGGATCGGTGCGCCTGTGCCCAATACCGCTTGAAGGACTTCGGCGTTGACATCGACGATCTTCCAAGTGAATGGAATGCCGGCCGATGACTCGACAGTTGCTTCAATTTTGTCACCCTTGGCAACGGTGATGGTCTCGCCATTGTTTGCTGCACTGATCTTGATGGTCTTGCCCATCGGGGTCTCACCTGATGTCGTGCTGGTCCCTGACTTATTATCTGAACTACAAGCGGTTGCTAATAGGACGAGACAGATAACTGGAACGGCTATTACGCGTAACTTCATTGGCTGACCTTTCGGTTGGGCTGATTGCTTGAGCCGTGTCGAAACACCGTGTCAGGAGGGTAAGAAATCCAACTGCTCGCATGCACGCTAGGGCGTATTGAAGCAGCAACCGAGTATCTGCGAATATGGCCCGTATCCTTGCTAGATGCCCACTATCAGGATCGTCGCGGCGCAGTTGAATCAGGTTGTTGGCGACCTGAGCGGGAACTCGGCGAAAATCCTGGATGCATACAGAACCGCAGAATCACTTGGCGCTGACCTTGTGGCATTCCCGGAACTGTCAATCACCGGTTACCCGCCTGAAGATTTGCTGTTGCGTCCAGCGTTCATAGCGCGTGCAGCTGCATCCCTTGTGACGATTGCCGAGCAGACCGGACGTGTCGCGGCCGTAATCGGATACCCAGAACTTGATGGAGAACTATTCAATTCGGCGGCAGTTTGCGCGGATGGCAAGGTTCAAGGCGTCTATCGAAAACAACTGCTGCCGAATTATGCAGTGTTCGATGAACAGCGTTACTTCGCAGCGCGCACCGATGAAGCCCCCCTGTTCGTTATTGCGGGAGTAAAGGTCGGCATAACTATTTGCGAAGACGCGTGGAGTTCAACCGGCCCGATTGCAGCGCAGGTGTCTGGTGGTGCCGCGCTGATCGTCAATATCAACGCATCTCCTTTTTACGCTGGCCGTGTTCAAGAACGCGAAGAGATGTTGTCCGCTCGCGCAGTCGAAGCGCGGGTTCCGATCGTGTACGTCAACCTTGTTGGAGGCCAAGATGAACTGGTCTTCGATGGCGCGTCAATGGCATTCGATGCACAAGGCAAACTCATCGCCAGAGCCCAACAGTTCCGTGAAGATTTGTTGGTGATCGATTTGGAACTACTGCCGACCGATGAAGTGCCACGGCCCGGTTCACGCATTGCTCCGAGAACTCCGGCACTGGAAGGGGTTTATGAGGCGCTCACACTTGGCACACGTGACTACGTAACCAAAAATGGATTCACAAAAGTTCTGATTGGATTGTCTGGCGGGATCGACTCGTCGTTGGTAGCAGCCATAGCTGTAGACGCCCTCGGACCCGATTGTGTAGTCGGTGTGATGATGCCATCACGTTTTTCGAGTTCAGGCAGCGTGAGTGATGCTGAATTGTTGGCAAACAATCTCGGGATAGAGACGATGACGATTCCGATTGAGAACGCGCACGCTGCGTTCATCGACATGTTGTCGGAACCATTCAGCGGAACAGAGCCAGGCGTCGCCGAAGAAAACCTGCAGGCTCGCATCCGGGGCACGATTCTCATGGGGATCTCAAACAAGTTCGGATGGTTGGTATTGACGACAGGTAACAAGAGCGAGATGGCAACTGGCTACAGCACGTTGTATGGGGACATGGCTGGTGGCTTTGCTGTTATCAAGGATGTACCCAAGATGCTGGTGTACTCACTTTGCGAAGACCGCAACGTGCGAGCAGGAACGGACCTGGTTCCGCGGGAGGTCATCACCAAACCGCCGAGTGCAGAGCTTCGCCCCGATCAGCGGGACGACGACTCGCTTCCTCCCTATGAACTGCTCGATGCGGTTATCGAGGGTTATGTAGAGCGCGATCGTTCGGTCGACGAACTCGTCGGAGAGGGATTCGATCGGGTGGTCGTCGAACGTGTTGCGGCGCTTGTGGATCGCAGCGAACATAAGAGGCGCCAGGCACCCCCAGGTGTCCGAGTGTCACCCAAAGCATTCGGTAAGGATCGGCGATTTCCGCTCACGAACCGCTGGCCTGGTTAGTTATGGACTCGCTTCATGCGAGGGCGCGTTCATATCTTCCGGAGCTCGCGATCCTTGCGGCGTCCATCCTCTACGGGGCGACGTTCGCCGTTGTGAAGGACGCGCTCGAAACGACCACTCCGAGTGCATTCAATGTGATGAGGTTCACGCTTGGCGCGCTCGTGATGTTCCCGTTCGCGTTACGCCAAGGTTGGAGCGGGCCATCCCCGAGGCCCAGTGACACGTTCTGGACTTTTGTCCGTGGATCGGTAGCACTCGGAGCCGTCACCGCGTTCGCGTATCAAACTCAAAACCTTGGACTTGAGCAGACAACTACATCCAACTCAGCGTTCATCACTGGTCTCGCTGCAGTGTTCGTTCCGGTTTTCGAAGCAATCTGGTTTCGGCGCGTCCCGCGTCGCGGAATTTATGTCGCACTTGCGATGTCGTTGCTTGGGCTGTTCCTTCTAACGGGAGCCGAGTCTTCCCTCGAACTCGGTGATGTATTGACTCTGTGCGCAGCTGCAGCGTTCGGTCTCTGGTACGTGGTTGTGGGAGAACTCGTTCCGCGTTTTCAGATCGTGACCCTTACCGCGGTGCAACTAGCTGCCGTTGCTTTCTTCTCACTGTGCGTCGTTCCCTTCGAAGGATGGGGAACGATTGACCGTTCTGTATTGCTGGCTGTGGTTTTCACGGGCATCGGCTGTTCAGCGATTGCGTTCGCTATCGAGATGTGGGCACAGCGAACGATCGAACCGAGTCGCGCTGGGATTCTCATGTTGTTCGAACCGGTTGTTGCTGGCCTGGTCGGGTATGCGATCGGAGAACGGTTGGGAGTCATCGGCTACCTGGGTGCGCTGATGATCTTGGCTGGAATAGTTGTCGTGGAGATCGGAACACACCGCTCGCGCGGCGGAGATCAGGGTCCTCTAACCGACCCACAGATGTGACTGTCGTCACCCGCTATTGACCATTGGGTCGTGGAGCGCGAAAAATAGGGATCACGCTGTGTAGCGTTCGTCGCTCACACGCCTCTCGTTACCAATGAATGACCGGAGTACGGATGTCGGATCCATTTAAGCCTCGTCCCGCTTTTGCGCCATGGGATCGACGCGAGTTGCCAGGGTTGTTTGACGTCGAGGAATCCGCACGGCGTGTAGGCGCTTACAAGTGGATCGAGACACGCCTATTCGAAGCACTCGGCGGTTGGATCGCGACCGTGCCGGAACTCGATGTGAAGATGATTCTCGGTCGTCACTGTTACCACCACGCATGGCACGCCGAGTTATTCGATAAACGTTTGCCCGAGTTGCGCGAGATGAATACGGACCGTTTGTGCGCACCGGCGAACGACGCGATGGAGGAGTTCGTCGAGGCATTGCGCGAGCCCGATGCTCCTGAACTCACTATCGAGAAACTCGTAGGTGTGTTCCGCGTCTTGATCCCGCGCAAGATCGCCGCGTACACATTCCACCTGAATGGCACGTCGAGGGTTACCGATGCGCCAACCGAACGCTCGCTCGAGTTTATTCTTCAAGATGAGTGGAACGATTGGCGCGAGGGCGAAATGCTGTTGCAGTCATTGATCGATACCCCGGAAGAATTGGAACGAGCAATACGCCGTCAACACGAGTTAGAAGCCATCGTCGTCCGTGCCGGGGGCATCACCGGACTCGGTACTATTGGAGCAACTACTGAAGTAGAGGGAGCCGGAGTATGAGGAAGCAACTACCACCCGAGATGTTGGCGCGTGACTCGCGTTTTGTGCGCACCTCGATCATGGATCAGATACTGGATCCGCGGAACCGGAAGATCAGTGAGCGCACTATCGGTCCTGCCAAACTCGCTCCAGGTCGTCCTGCGTCTGCGGACCGAGCGCGGAACCTGATGCACGGGATCTTCACGGGTGAGATTCAGGCACTTGAGGGTGCCGGGCGCACGGCGTTCGACTTCGACGAGACCGAAGCTCCGTTCGCACTCAAGTTGGACATGGCCCGTCAGTGCTGGGACGAGGCGCGCCACGTTGAGATTTCCATCAAGCTCGGTGAGTGGATGGGCACAGAGATCGGTGAGTTCACGGAGGCCACGTTCTTGTACGAGGCGGCCTGCGCTCCTGACCCCGTACTGCGTCTATGTGGCGTCAATCGCGCGCTCGAAGGTCTAGCGATCGATGTCTTCAACACGATGAAAGAGTTCGGAGACGTATCGGGTGATCCTGTTTTGGAGTTCTGCGAAGACTGGATGCTTGCCGACGAAGTAACCCACGTGAAGATGGGTTCCGATTGGCTACGTCGACTTACGGCCGATGATCCCGAACGACGCGAGCGCGCACTTGACTTCCAGCGCACCGTCGACAAGTTGTTCAGCCTCGGAGGGTTCCGCGGTGAGACCGAAGAGAACCCAATCCACCTGGCACGCAAGATGCGCGAGATGGCTGGATTTAGCACGACCGAGATCGATGAGATAGCGGAACTCTCGGAGTTAGCGCGCGCCGAAGGCCAAGCAGCTGTTGAGGCCGCCGGCTCAGCGTGACAGTTGTATCGATCGTTCCTGAACTATTCACGCTTATCGAATTTGATGCGGAGCGCATAAAGGAGATTGCGTCGGAAGTGGCGAAGTCTCTAGCGTTCCCGAGCGATGTCGATGTTCACATCGAAGTTGACGAAGTACTCCCTGCTCCACTGAACAGTTCGCAAGCCGACTATCTCGGAGGGCGCGCCGAACTTTGGTTCACCGGGGGGGCGTTCGAAGACACCCACAAGGGTCGGCACATCGACGAAGTCTTGGCGCGTTGTGGGCTCGGTGAGGCGCTTTTGCGAGTCAAGGACCGCATCTCTGGCGGTTTCGAAGACGCGCCTAACGATTCCGAGATCTCTGAGCGTCAACGCGCGCTGTGGGATGCCTACGCAGACGGTCGTCTCACGCGCCTAGAAGGATTCGTAGTGCGCGAACCTCGACGCCGTTATGTCTATCGGCTTGAGTGTGGATTCAATGATGTAGCCGACGCCGCATATGACCAACTGTGGGCATCGGATGCCACTACATGGGCCGATCTTCTGGAGATCGAAGCGCGCCTCATGGAAGCCGATCCAACGGAGCGCGACGCCAAGCCTTCGGCGCGGCGTATTTCACTTCGCCAAACCCAATAGGCCTCGACCCAAAGTCGGCGTCTATTCGACGTCGTAGGCGCTAATCGCCTGGTACAGATCAAGGTCCGGT
Source organism: Acidimicrobiia bacterium (assembly GCA_009694415.1). GTDB lineage: Bacteria > Actinomycetota > Acidimicrobiia > IMCC26256 > JAENVU01 > SHUZ01. The sequence continues at coordinate 1,592 of SHUZ01000016.1, read as the reverse complement.
GGTGCGGCGAGCATGGGCGCTGCTTCGGTAGCCATGGTCACCATCACATCTGAATCAAGATGTGCGCGTTGGGCATCAGGGTCAACCCACTTCTCGATGACTAAGTAGCGCCCCGGAGTGGCCGCCGATATCACAAGGTCCACATTTCGGCATTGATCTGCGGACCTGGTCAGGACGGTATACCTGGCCAATATCGCCGCCAGATCTTCCTCACGCCCGGTGCGCGCTTGGTAAATACCTGCTACCACCCAGATCTCGATTTCGTCGACCAAGGGTCTACACTCGCTGTCTTCCACAAGGTTGTGGATAAATACGCTTGACGGGCGGAGTATTGTATAGGGACACGACGGCGGGGAGGGGTGATACTCAAGCCCACCGGTGCATTACCGGCGTTGTGTTGCTATCCACAGTTTGAAGACGACGCATAAGGGGTCTAGTGGCGAAGCAGCGTGTAGAGCGGGACGAAGAAGACCTAGTCCGGCTCTATTTGACCGATATTGGGCAATATCCTCTACTGACTAAGGACGACGAGGTTCGTCTCGCGCAACAGATTGAGCGCGGAACCGAAGCGGTAGTTGAAGTGGAGGGGGGCATGAAGGGCCTCACCCCCACGAAAAAGCGCGAACTACGCAAGACGGTGCGAGAGGGCGAAGACGCACAGCGAACTTTCGTCCAATCGAACCTAAGGCTGGTCGTTTCGATCGCTAAAAAATATCAGGCATCTGGCTTGCCGCTTCTGGACCTCATCCAAGAAGGCAACCTCGGTCTCATGCACGCCGTCGAGAAGTTCGACTGGCGTAAGGGTTTCAAGTTCTCGACGTACGCGACTTGGTGGATTCGCCAGGCCATCACGCGCGGCATTGCGAATACCGGTCGTACGATCCGCCTTCCTGTACACGCCGGTGACACACTCGCCCGTCTGCAGAAGGCCCGTTCGCGCTTAGAGCTCAAGTACGGCCGTCCGGCAACGCTTGCCGAGCTTGCGATCGAAGTAGAAATGCCAGAGGACAAAGTGACCGAGGCGCTTCGCTTCGCGGCAGAGCCATTGTCGTTGTCTGAGCCTCTTCGTGAAGACGGAGACGCAGAGTTAGGCGACATAGTCGAGGATCGTTCTGCAGAGTCACCCTTCGAAGTTGCAGCAACGGCGCTGTTGCCTGACGAGATAGAGAAGTTGCTTTCGCCTCTAGATGAACGCGAACGTCAGATTCTGGCCCTGCGGTTCGGGCTAGATCGCGGCGAGCCGCGCACCCTTGAAGAAGTTGGCGAGTACTTCAACCTGACGCGTGAGAGGATCCGGCAGATCGAGGCGCGGGCAATGTCGAAGTTGCGTCACCCTTCGGCCGACACAGGTGCCAGAGACCTACTAGCGGTCTAGCTACCCCCAACAACCGTGTTTCAGCGCTGAATCTGAGTACCTGGGTGCTCCATTCGAGTGTCGAAAGGTCGTGGGTGCGTTGGTGGGCATGTTGGCGGAGGTGGCAGGAATCGAACCCACCGGACGAGGATCACCCGTCCCACTCGTTTTGAAGACGAGGGAAGCCACCAGGCCCCTTTCACCTCCATTTGCCAGCCTCGCACAGCCAGATATGCTC
>SHUZ01000015.1 GCA_009694415.1 Acidimicrobiia bacterium | reverse complement strand
GGGGGGACATTAGCAGCCACCCTTTCGTCCTAACCCTGGAGTACCGAGACCAATGCCCACTTTTGACGTTGTATCCGAGATCGACATGCAAGAGGTACGCAACGCAGTCGACCAAGCCGCGCGCGAGATCGGTACGCGTTACGACTTCAAGGGCACCGACTCGTCAATCGAGTACAAGGAATCGACCATCGAGTTGCACACCGAAAGTGAGTCGCGCCTAACCGCGCTCACGCAGGTACTCGAAGAAAAGATCGTGCGGCGCAAGCTCTCTCTCAAGGCGCTCTCATACGGCAAGATCGAAGAAGCCTCCAAGGGCACCGTTCGTCAAGTCGTGACCCTGCAGGTCGGAATCAACGACGAGAAGGCGCGCGAAGTTGGCAAGTTCATCAAGGCGATGGGAATCAAAGGTCTCTCGCATCAAGTACAAGGAAACCAACTACGGGTGAGCGGTAAAAAGCGCGATGACCTTCAAGACGTCATAGCGGCATTGCGCGAACACGACTTCGGCATCCCAATGCAGTTCGAAAACTTCCGAGACTGAACTCTCAGCCGTAGTAACCCGAGTGGAAGTAGATGCAGGGAACACCTTCTGCACGCAACATTTCGACGTTGCGACGATCATCCTCGATGGCTAGCCGGAGCCGGAAGCCATACGACCTCAAGTCCCAAACCGCGGACTGCTTGAATTCTCGCGATACTTCGTAGTCGCCCCACGGCCGCATGATCAGCAAATCCCAACGGATGCCATAGTGCCGCAGCCACGCTTCCGTTAGATGATGCACGCGTTGCGGCCGAGCAGTTAGCAAAACCACGTTCATCGAAGGATCCAAGAGGTCGAGCATTACTCGCACCTCTTCAATCACAGGGTCGGCTCCACATGCGTCAAAAAAGGCGCGCCAATCGCTGCGCGGTGCTTCGATGTAATGCTGGCGAATCGTGGCATCGGATAGCACGCCGTCGATGTCGACAACCACAGCCGGACCAGGCTCGATTGGAGCGTCTCGCCATGTCCAATGCTCGGGCGGGGTCTTAGCCATGCGCCCGATACTTACTCATGCGTCATCGTCTGTTGCATCGGCGGCGTAGAGAGCCTTGATGCCGGCCACTACGTTCGGATCAGCCAGTGTCGTCGTGTCGCCCAACGATTCGTCTTCTGCAACATTGCGCAGCAAGCGACGCATGATCTTGCCTGACCGCGTCTTGGGTAGATCATCTGTGAACAACACCGATTGCGGCTTCGCTATCGGCCCGATCTGTTCCGCTACGTGCGCGCGGAGTTCAGCGACGAGTTCTTGACTGGCTTCATATCCCGAGCGCAATGTCACAAACGCAGCGATCGCTTGACCGGTCGTTTCGTGTGTCTTGCCTACCACCGCAGCCTCAGCTACTGCAGGGTGCGAAACCAATGCCGATTCAACCTCTGTCGTTGAGATGTTGTGGCCCGCCACAAGCATGATGTCGTCTACGCGGCCAAGAAGCCAGAAGTAGCCCTCCCCATCGCGCTTCGCTCCATCGCCTGCGAAGTATTTCTTGTCGAACCGTGACCAGTATGTGTCGATGTATCGCTGGGGATCACCCCAAACGCCTCGCAACATCGATGGCCACGGATGCGTAAGCACCAAGTAGCCGCCGCCTGGGATACCGACGGGTTCGCCGTCGTCTCCAACAATGTCCGCGCCGATTCCTGGAAGCGGAAACGTCGCGCTACCCGGCTTCGCCACCGTCTTTCCCGGCAGCGGACTAACCATGATGGCGCCCGTCTCGGTCTGCCACCAAGTGTCAACGACTGGACATCGCGACCCTCCGATGTTTTCGAAATACCAGACCCATGCTTCGGGATTGATCGGCTCGCCAACGGAGCCGAGTAGCCGCAACGACGACAGGTCATGCCCTGCGGGATATTCGCTGCCCCATTTCATAAACGTGCGGATTGCCGTTGGAGCGGTATAGAGCGTGGTCACCTTGTACTTCTCGATGATTTGCCAGAAGCGATCTTTGTCGGGGAAGTCCGGCGTGCCTTCATACATGACACTCGTCGCCCGGTTCGCGAGCGGGCCGTACACGATGTACGAGTGCCCTGTCACCCAACCACAGTCTGCCGTGCACCAGAAAACATCTGTTTCGGGATGCAGATCAAAGACGTACTTGTGGGTGAACGCGACCTGCGTTAGGTATCCGCCCGTCGTGTGCATGATTCCCTTGGGACTACCGGTGGTACCGCTCGTGTAAAGCAGGAACAAGAGATCTTCAGCGTCCATCGACTCAGGAACACACTCGTCGGACTGCGATGGGACAAGGTCGTGCCACCACACGTCGCGTCCATCAATCATCGCGACTCCGTCGTGACCCGTACGCCGCAAGACAAGACACTTCTCGATGGCAGGTGTCCCGGACATCGCATCATCTGCGATCGCCTTCAACTCGACGATTCCACCCCTTCTCCACGCGCCGTCGCCAGTTATCAATACCTTGGCTTCGGCATCATTGATGCGTGCACGCAAAGAATCGGCTGTGAACCCACCGAACACGACGGAGTGCACTGCTCCGATGCGCGCGCAAGCCAGCATCGCAACCGCCAACTCAGGCACCATACCCATATAGATGGCAACGCGATCACCCTTCTCAACCCCCAACGACTTGAGAGAATTGGCGGTGCGGCAAACCTCTGCCAGCATCTCCGTGTAACTGATGACACGCGAATCCCCTGGCTCACCTTCCCAGTGGAAAGCGACTTGATCGCCGTGGCCAGAAATGACATGGCGATCTAAGCAGTTGTAAGAAACATTGAGCTTGCCACCCAAGAACCACTTAGCGAATGGGTGTTTCCACTCGAGAACGGTGTGAAAGTCGACGTCCCAGTCGAGTAATTCAGTCGCTTGCGCGGCCCAGAAACTTTCGAAATCGGCATCCGCTGCGAACGTGCCGTCAACAACAAGCGCGTTGGACACGAACTCCGTCGATGGAGCGAAGAGGCGATCCTCCTCGAGCAGTCCTTCAAGCGTCACGTCGTCCATTGTGCCTCCAGTCAATGCGCGGTGGTAACGCGCGACATTCGGGACCGGAGATTACCTGCATGCATTTCGTTTAGGAGCAACGAGGCCGGTGGATCAGATCCCCTTAGTGAACACCTCTACCGTGTGAGCCCCAAGCCCTGTCGGATCCGTCAATGCCGTCGCCTCAGAGATTCGACTGAGTCCGGCGAGAGCTTCTAGATCGCCGCGGGCCGCTCCCGCTTCCCATGTTGCCCGCCCTTCTGCAACCAGAGCATCGATGCCTAGCTCTCGGAGCCAGTCGGCTTGCGTGGTTTCCGCTGCGTGCGTTAGTCCAACGCGACGAGCGGCGCGGCGCAGCGGTTCAAGCAATACATCCGCCGTGATGTCCTGACTCCCTGGAGCTTCGAGCGGATCACCACCGGAACCGTGTGCGCGATAGGTACGCAACCACCCTCTACCCCTGCCGACCATCGTTTCGATGTCCGCTGCGTAATCGATGAGCACAATCGCCCCTCTACGCATCGGTCCAGCAACGGCTTCGAGCCATGCCTCAATAGCGCGCTGCACCGGAAGGCGCGCACCGACGGGAGCATCGATGCCGAGCATCCACTCTCCGAGTTCATCGGATACAGGGATCGGTACTTCTAGAAATTTTCCCTCGTCGTCAACGCCAACTCGTATCTCGTCCCAACCGCTACCGGTGCGTTCCACTACGTCGAAGGCAAGGTTGTCGAGAAGTTCGTTTGCAATCACTACTCCATCGAACACAGTCGCAGGAAGTGCATCGAGAGCCGTGACAATCGGACCGGTTCCCGCGATCCGTTCTACGGGTTCACCGTCGCCAACAGGCTCCGAAGGTCCTAGCGCATACTCAACGGGTTCAATCTCGATGCGTGCGTGCTGCTCTTCGCGCAATACCGCGCTGCGTTCCACCAACACGTAACGCAACGCTTGCGCGCAATCAGGAACGGATCGCAAAACGTCTCGGCACAAACGCCCATTGCCAGCGCCGGCCTCAATCACCAAAAACGGGTCCGGTTCCTGCATTAAATGCCAGTAATTATTTATGGCACGCCCGACACAATGGCCGAACAACGGTCCCACTTCAGGACTTGTCAGGAAGTCTGCACCAGCTCGCCCAGCACCGCCTCCTGTCGCAAAAAACCCATAACCAGGTTCGTATAGCGCGGCATCAACGAACGTCGAGAACGGAATCGGACCCACCCGATGTATTCGTTCTACTAGCCCGGAGAACGAGCCGCTCACGTTGAGACAGCCCGTCAGCCGCCGGCGGCGAAGTCGCCGAGAAACGCAAAAGCCTGCGGATAAACACCGACCGCGAGCACGATCACCCCGCAAACACCCATAGCAAAGGTGAGCGCTATCGGCATCTGAACAGGAGACGCGTCGGCACCTTCGCGTACCGAATGAAACCACATCTCCCGCGCAACCCGCGCGTAATAGAAGAACGCGATTACCGAACTGACCGCTGCTATTACTCCCAGCACCGTCGCAGCAGGTGTGCCGGCTTCAAGCACCGATCGGAACATCACGAACTTGGCGAACCAACCAGCGAAAGGTGGCACACCTGCCAATGAAAACATGAACGCGCTCATCAACAGCGCCAACCATGGCGCATACGAACCTAGACCTGCATACGACTCGATCTCGGCACTTTTCGTGCGCCGCGCCAAAGTGATGACTACCGCGAACGCACCCAGGTTCATAGCGCCATAGATGAGCAAATAGATGATGACTGCTTCGAACGATGCCTTCGCGGCACCACCATCGGCGGCTACTGCGAATGGAACAAGCAGGAAACCACCTTGCGCGATCGATGAATAAGCAAGCATCCGGACGATATTGGTTTGGCGCAACGCTGCGAGGTTGCCAAGCAACATCGATGCTGCGGCGAGAACCCAGATGACAGGCTGCCATGTATCAGGAGCGTCGAAGAAACCGAAATACACGATGGTCAGTAACGCGACAAAGCCACCCGCCTTAGAGGCGACAGAAAGGTAAGCCGTAACAGGGGTCGGTGCTCCCTCGTAAGTATCTGGCGCCCAAAAGTGGAATGGCACCGCACTTACCTTGAATGCGAAACCGACGAGCGTAAGGAACACGGCGACGATCAACAACGGTTCGTCGATGGAGGCAACCTTGGTCGAGATCTCGGAAAGCAAGGTAGATCCGGTAAGTCCAAATACCAGCGACATGCCGTACAACATCAGTGCCGATGAGATCACGCCTATCAGGTAGTACTTGATCGACGCCTCGTTCGACTTGCGGTCATGTTTCCGCCAACCCGCCAATACAAATGTCGGAATTGAAATCGTCTCTAGTGCCACAAAGATGCTGATCATGTCTCTTGCTGTCGTCATCACCAACATGCCCAACAGCGAGGTCAACATCAACACATAGAACTCGCCTTGGTAGTAATCGCCGTCGCCGATGTAATCGACAGAAATCAAAAGCGTGATGTACGTAGCGACGAGGAAAAACCCCTGCATCGTGAGCGCGTATGGGTCCACGACGATTGCGCCGCCGAACATCACACGGGTGCCACCGTCCACGGCGAGCGTCACGACAGGGACCATCGCAGCGAGCACGCCGAAGGTCGCGAATTGTGACGTGCGGAAGCGTCCGCGATATTCGAAGAAGAAGTCGGCGAACAGCACAACGACGATCGTGATCACAATCACGATCAGCGGCGCTAACGCATGGAAATCCCAACCGGGATTCATGGCCTCATCCGCCGTACAACTTCATGACAGCACCGTTGGTGATACCAAATATTGCTTCCGGATAAATTCCGAATACCACGATGCCGATCAACATCGGCGACCAAGCGAGCCACTCGATCTTGGAAACATCATGAATGTGCGCTTCGGCGAACTCGGGTTTCGGCGTTCCGAAGGCGACGCGTTGGTACATCCAAAGCAAGTATCCGGCCGCGAGAACCGTGCCTACGGCGGCGACAACCATGAAAATTCGGAATGTAGTCACATCTAGACCCGGAGCCGGTTGATATGCCGAAAGAACCGCTGGGAACTCACCCCAGAATCCGGCCAATCCGGGAAGTCCAAGCGATGCCATCACACAGAAGCCCAATATCCAGCCCATCTTTGGAGCCGAAGTTAGAAGCCCGCCCAGACGGCTCAACTCACGTGTCCCGTAGTTGTGCTGTACGGAACCGGCGACGAAGAACAACATTCCTGTGATGAGTCCGTGCGCAACCATGCCGAAGATGGCCGCGTTTATGCCGAAGGCAGTGAGAGTCGCGATGCCGAGCATGACGAACCCCATGTGGGACACCGACGAAAACGCAATGAGGCGTTTCATGTCCGTCTGCGCAAGGCAACACAATGCGCCGTAGATAATGCCTACGACTGCGAGCAGACCAATCCATGGTGCCCATGTCTCAGCGGCATGCGGCAATGTCGGCAATGCGATGCGGATGAACCCGTAAGCGCCAAGCTTCAGGAGAACGGCCGCCAGCAGCACGGAGCCAACTGTTGGAGCTTCAGTATGTGCGTCTGGGAGCCAAGTGTGGAACGGGAACATTGGCACCTTGATCGCGAAACCAAGAAATAGACCAAGAAAGATCAGGTTCTGTGTGTTGTGCGCAATATCAATTCCGGCTTTCGCCGTAAGCGCGGGGATCTGGAACGTTCCAGCGAGGAAGAACAACGCCAAGAAGCCCAAGAGCATGAGTGCTGATCCGAACAGCGTGAACAAGAAAAACTTGATCGATGCGTACTCGCGGTTCGGTCCTCCCCAAACACCGATCATGAAGAACATTGGCAGCAAAACGATCTCGAAGAAGACGAAGAAAAGGATCAGATCTTCTGCAAGGAACGTGCCGTTCATTCCGACTTCGAGTAGCAGAATGAGCGCGAGCAGCCCTTTCGGGTTATGCGGTTCCGGGAAGTGATTCCACGAGTAGACGATGCACAGAACTGTTACAAGCATCGAGAGAATGAGCATCGGGAGTGAGATGCCATCTACACCGAGGTGGTACCGAGCCTGGATCAGATCAATCCACGAATCGTTGACTCGGAACTGCATTACTCCCGTGTTGGAGTAGTCGAAGTCCGCGAGGATCCCTATACCTACGCCGAGCGTGACAAGGGAAGTCAACAGCGCCACAAGCTTGATGGCGTTCTCCTTGGCGCGCGGGATCAACAGGATGATGACCATCCCGACAGCGGGTAAGAAGATCGAAAGGGTCAGCGCCCAATCCTGGAACCAGTTCATTGCGCTTGTTCTCCTAGCTGAAGATGACGAGCGACAGGGCCAATACCCCGACCGCTCCAAAAAGCATGAGCGCATAACGCTGCACGCGACCGGACTGTACGTATCGCAAGAGACCGCCTACGTTCCCCGTCTCTTGGGCAATGCTGTTGACTGCTTTGTCGACTACGTCTTGATCTACAAAGCGATAGGTGAGACGACCGAGCGCTGCCGAGCCGCGCCCCGCCGCGTTGACAACGCCATCTATGACGTTTTGATTTAACCAATACGCTGCCCTAGCAATCGGCCCCTTGATCCCGCCGACAATGCCTCGCTCGTAAAGGTGATCCAGGTAGTACTTGTTCATAAGGAACGAGTGACCGGCCTTCGCCGTGCCACTTCTATCGGTTAAGCCCTTAAGCGCGCGCAACTCGCGGCGGTCTACCCAGAAGAACCCTCCAACGCCGATCGCAATCACAACAATCGCGAACGACAGTGCTGCTAGACCGACATCGAATTGCGGTGTCAACACTTCGGGGAACGCTTCTCCATGGGGCTCGATGTATTCCTTGAACTTTTCGATCCCGAATGCCGAGGCATTCGCTAGCCCTGCAAGAACGCTGAACACTGCGAGGACTATCAGCGGCACGATTATGGGCTTCGGGGATTCGTGAGGATGCGCGTGGCCGCGGTACTCACCGAAGAACGAGAGCCATACACAACGCGTCATGTATCCGGCGGTCAGGAATGCGCCAACAAGTCCAACGACCATGAAGATCTCGTATCCACCCTGCCCGGCGGTTGCCAGGATCTCGTCCTTAGACCAGAAGCCGGCGAGCGGGAAGATCCCAGCCAGCGCGAATGAACCGATTATGAACGTCCAGAAGGTGACAGGCATGTGTTTCCTGAGACCGCCCATGTCTTTCTTCATATCGAAGGAGTGGTGGGTCCCAGAGTACGCAATCGATCCTGCGCCCAAGAATAGAAGTGCCTTGAAGAACGCGTGCGTGAACAAGTGGAACACCGCGCCAACCCATGCGCCGATACCCAAGCCCATCACCATGTATCCAAGTTGGCTGATGGTTGAGTACGCCAGCACCTTCTTGATGTCATCTTGCACAAAGGCAAGCGCAGCGCCGATGAGGATCGTGATCCCACCGACCAAAGCCATCGGGTTGACACCGCCGTCTGCGATTGAGAACCCTTGCCAGAACACTCCATACATACGCGCTCCGAGATACACGCCTGCGACAACCATTGTTGCGGCGTGGATGAGAGCAGACACTGGGGTCGGCCCTGCCATGGCGTCTGGCAACCAAGTGTGCAGTGGGAACTGGCCGCTCTTACCGATTATTCCGACTAGCAAGCACGAAGCGCCAACCATCCAGATGGTGTGGCCACCATGTCCTTCGAGGGCGAGCACGTTGATTTGAACTATGTCAAAGGTCTGGCCAGCTGCGAAGAAGGTGACAATCACTCCGATCATGAGCCCTATGTCACCGGTACGCGTCGTTAAGAACGCCTTGAGCGCGGCATTCGTATTCGCCTTCTCTTCCCACCAATGGCCGATGAGCATGAACGAACAAAGTCCTACAAGTTCCCAACCGACAAGTAGTTGCAATGTGTTTGGAGCAACGACCAGCGTGAGCATCGACGCCGTGAACAGCGAGAGCGCAGCGTAGAAGTACGTGTATCGAACATCGCCGTGCATGTAACTCGTCGAGTAGATGTGCACGAGTAACGAGATCAGAGTGACAACGAAGAGCATCATCACGGCCAGGCCATCGATCTGTGTCCCGACAGCAACTTCTAAAGTGCCAATCCGAAACCACTCGACAGTGTTGATGACTGGCGTGATTGCAACGCCCTCTTCAGAATTAGCCAACAATCCCTTGCCGATGGCCCGAACTATCCCAAGCCCGTGTTCACTAACGGTTTCGTCAACCCGCTGTATCCACTGCACGGTGACGATGCACGACAGAACGAAAGAGCTTGCAATCGCTGCGATCCCAATCTCAGAACCTTGCCGCGGCATTTTCTTGCCGAAGAACAAGATCAGCGCGAAAGAGACGACGGGGATAGCCGGAATGAGCCAGGCGAAATTCATCATGTTCGTCAGCCGCTCATTTGGTCGAGTTGGTCAAGGTCAGGACTTGAAATGTTGCGATAAATCAAAAGCACGATCGCGAGGCCTACCCCAACCTCTGCGGCGGCGATGGTAATGACGAACAGCGCGAACACCTGGCCTGACGTCTCACGCAGGTACGCGGAGAATGCGATGAGGTTGATATTGACTGCGTTCAACATGAGCTCGACACTCATCAGCACAAGGACTCCATTGCGGCGAGCGAGAACTCCGTAAACGCCAATGCAGAACAGCACTGCCGCTAACACTAAAAATTGCGCGAGGATCATCAGTCTCTCCTCGCGAGCACGACCGCTCCGATGAGTGAGGCCAAGAGCAGTATTGACACAAGTTCGAATGGCAGCACATAGGTGGAGAAGATCGACTCCGCGAGCGTGCCAGCCCTTCCGTTGTTGACCAGTTCGGAGCCTTGTGGCCCCGTGATGTCTATTTTCGAATCACCGAACGCCTGGATCAACAACGTGGACAACACACCCAGAAGGAAGAGCGATACCACGGCGGCGGCAAGCCGCTGATCGTTATCGAGCGCGAGGTCTTCTCGCATTGGGGCACGCGTGAGCATGATGCCGAACAGGAACAAGATGATTACAGCGCCGATGTAGATCAACACCTGCACCCACGCGACGAACTCTGCTGCCAGGAGAATGAACTGCGCCGCCGAACCGGCAAGTACTACGACTAGATAAAGCGCAGCATGCACGAGGTTGTTGGAACGGACTACGCCGATCGCAGCGAGAACCATCGCGACAGCCAGGATCCAGAAGACAACGTTTTGAGCAATCACTTCTTCTTCACTTCCGCGCCAATTTCAAGCGGCTCGGGTTCATGCACGCCTGACATCCACTCGCCGAGTTTGGTTTTGTCATGCAGCAGATCCGCGATGTTCTGTTCGGAATACTCGTACTCCGGGCTCCAGAACAGAGCGTCGAATGGGCAAACCTCAACGCAGATTCCGCAGTACATGCAGAGCCCGTAGTCGATATCAAAACGATCGAGGAGACTGACAGAGCGCGGTGCGGCGCCTTCTCTGCGCGGAGGGCGTTGTTCTTTATGTCCCTCGATATAGATGCACCAGTCTGGACATTGACGCGCGCACAGCATGCAGACAGTGCAGTTCTCTTCCTTGAGTGCAATGACTCCACGCGCGCGCGGCGGCGGGTCTTCGCGTTCGTGTGGGTACTGCACCGTTACCGCTGGTTTCATCATGGTGCGGAACGTCACACCGAGTCCGCGAATGACTCCTGGGATCTTTAGTTTCTTCATCCGACGGCCACCTTAAGGATCCCCGTAGCGACGATGTTGATCAGGCCGATCGGAATGAGCACCTTCCAAGCGAGGGACTGCAGTTGGTCCTCGCGCAGGCGCGGATAGGTGAACCTCACCCAGAACATCAGGAAGGCGACGGCCATCAATTTTACGAAAAGCACGAAGGGGCCAAGAAGTTCAGCTGTGGCGCCGTGAACACCGGGTATTGCCCATCCGCCGAGAAAGAGCGTTGCTGCCAACGCTGCGAACGCGAACGCTGTACCGAACTCACCGATGAAGAAAAACAGGAAACGAAAACCCGAGTACTCGACCATGTAGCCAGAGATCAGCTCACTCTCGGCTACCGGCATGTCGAATGGGGGCTGTGTGAGTTCGGCTTGCGCGGCAACAAGGAACAGAGCGAAGCCGATGAACTGCGTGAAGATAAATGGGTTACCGATAGCCGTGATACCAAAAATCGATCCGTCCTGCTGAGCAGTGACGATGCCCTGAAGGCTCATCGTTCCCGCCTGGATCACGACGCCGACAACAGCGAGCAACAATGGAAGTTCGTACGCGATTAGTTGTCCAGCAGCGCGCAACGCACCAAGAAGAGCAAACTTGTTGGAGCTCGCCCATCCGGCCATCAAGACTCCGATGACCGACAGACTCGATACAGCAAGCGCGTAGAACACGCCCACATCTAGATCTTCGACGACTGTGCGAGGGCCTGCCGGGATTACGAGGAAGATCAGGAAGGTCGACATCACAATCACTGCCGGTGCCATTGCGAAGACTCTGCGATCAGCTTCGGCGGGCATGATGTCTTCTTTTTGCATGAACTTGAGGCCGTCTCCCACTAACTGAAACCAACCGTGGAAGCCGCCGGGATCCATTGGCCCAAGACGGCTCTGCATGTGACTCATCATTTTCAGCAGGAACGTGTATCCAAGAACTAACGCGCCGAACGGAATGATTGCGAGTACAAGAATCGTCTTGATCGCGAGGGTGGAGCCCCAGCCGATATCGAGCGCGAGTGTTGCGAGAACACTCATCGGTCGATGTCTCCGAGAATGAAGTAGAGGCTTCCGAGGACTGTCACTACGTCGGGAACGTATAGTCCGCGCAACAACCAGGGCAGGATTGAAACGTTGCTAAAACTCGCTGACCGAATCTTCACGCGGAACGGTCCAATGGCCCCCTTGGACACGACGTAATAGCCCATCTGGCCTAGCGGGTTCTCGGTCTCGACCCACACTTCTCCAGCGGGAACCTTGATGATGCGCGGGACCTTGGCCATCACGGGACCAGACGCGAGGCCATCTAAAAGTTGCAAAACCATGCGCACTGACTCGCGGGTTTCCTGAAGCCGCACCCAATAACGCGCGAATGAATCGCCGTCTTGGTGTGTCCAAACCTTGAAGTCCAACTCGTTATAGGACAGGTAGGGCTTTCCATCGCGGCGAAGGTCCCAGTCGACACCGGATGCGCGCAGGTTTGCACCCGAAACGCCGTAGGCCGCGCCAAGTTCGGCCGGGATGATTCCAACGCCGCGCGTACGCGCTTGGAAAATCTCATTGCCGACGAGAACATCTTCGAAGTCGTCGCATCCATCGAGGATGCGCTTCATGGCGGCGCGACACTCCACGATCCATCCCCATGGAAGATCGTCCTTGACGCCTCCGATCCGGTTGAAGTTGGGGTGGAAGCGACCGCCCGTAGCACCTTCGATGAGATTGAGGACGTGCTCGCGATCACGGAAGCCCCAGAAAGCCGGTGTCAATGCGCCAACCTGCAGACCCATCTCTCCGAGGAATAGATAGATAGTGGCGATTCGAGACAGCTCGGTGAGGAGCGTTCGGATGTGCTGTGCGCGCGGCGGCGCTTCGATCCCCATTAGTTGTTCAGCGGCGTGAATGAACGGAACTTCATTAGCGAATGAACTCAGCCAGTCGATTCGATTGATCAAGGTAGTGATCTGCGGGTACGTGCGAAATTCGGTGAGCTTCTCGTAGCCGCGATGCATGTAACCGATAACTGGGTCAGCCGCTATTACACGCTCTCCATCGAGGCGCACAACCAGTCGCAATGTTCCGTGCGTTGCTGGGTGCTGCGGCCCCATGTTCAGGATCATGTCGCCGGTATCGAGTTCGACTGCGAGGCGTGCGTCTGCCAGCGAACCCAAAGATCCAGCCTCTACCTCGAATCCTGGTAACTGCGACGGAGGTTGAGTAGTTGTCATTCTCCGCCGTCCGCGTCTGCAACGCCCGGCATCGGTTCAACGTCTACAAGGCCGGGCCACGGCTTAACTTCGCGAGCCAGCAATGGAAAGTCTTTGCGCAGGGGGTGCCCTTCGAATCCGCCAGGCAAATACAAGTTGCGAAGGCTCGGGTGGCCATCGAAGACGATGCCGTACATCTCCCAGCATTCACGTTCGTGCCAGTCGGCGCCTGGATAGATAGCAACCCAACTCGCAATGCGCGGGTCAGTTTCATCTACGTCGGACTTGATCGTCACACCCCAATGACGACTGGTTGACTGCACGTGTCCAAAAACTTGGAAACGTCCTGCTGATCCCGTTACACCGAAAGTCATTTCTGTCGGCTGTACCGGTGCGCTGAGATCTGAACCTTCGTCGCCGTCCGGGCGAGTAACCGGTTGCCAGTCAATGCCAGAAATAAACGACAGGTAGTTGCACTCGAGTTCACTCTTGGCGAACGCGGCAGCCGGTGCCCAAGAGTCCGGCTTTACACGGATAGCAAGCGTTCCAAAACTGTCTTCCCACTCCAGCAGGTCGTCACCTAGCGCCTCGACGAATCGGGAGGCGAGCACACCTACCACTGGGTCGGGAATATCAGCTTCGGCAGTTTCCACTGCAACAACTTCGTCAGACAACTTCTACTGGCTCCCCGCGCCAACGCGCCGCCAACTCGTCGTTTCCGAGTCCTTCTTGTTGTATGCGTTCTTGCAACATCACAACTGCATCGAGCAACGCTTCTGGGCGAGGCGGGCAACCGGGTATGTAGATATCGACCGGAATGACTTGATCTACGCCCTTGGTAACCGAATACGAGTCCCAATACGGTCCCCCGCAATTCGCGCAGCTACCCATCGAGATCACATATTTTGGATCGGGCATCTGTTCGTAGAGACGCTTGATCGCAGGCACCATCTTGTCGGTAACCGTTCCCGAGATGACGACAAGGTCAGCCTGACGCGGACTCGCAGGGAAAGGAATTACCCCGAGGCGCATCATGTCGAACCGCGGGCTCGCTAGTGCGGCACCCATTTCGATCGCGCAGCACGCAAGGCCCCACTGAAACATCCAAAGCGAGTACTTGCGGCTGTAGTTGAGTAACCATGTCACCGGCTTGAGCGGCTTGCGACTGAGAACGCCTTTCTCTACTAGGCCCATCGCAACACGCCCTTACGCCATGCGTACAGCAGCCCAAGCGCTAGCAACACGATGAACGCAATCATCGAGACCAACGCCTGAACACCGAGTTCTTCAACACGTACTGCCCACGGGAAAATGAATACTGCTTCAACGTCGAACATCACGAACAACAGCGCATACACGTAGTAGCGCACATTGGATTGGCCGAACGTGCCAACCGGATCTGAACCCGCTTCGTAGGTGATGTACTTCTGCGGCTGAGGGCGACGAGGACGTATAAGCGATCCGAGGCCAAGCATTCCGCCAACCATCACAAGCGCTGCGCCGATGAGCACGGCTACCGCTAAATACTGCCGGTAGTACTCAGTCACGCGCGTCTCTCCGCACCGGTGGACCCTCGAACAAGCCGAGCATATACCGGCCGTTTAGCGAGAAAGGAACCCGCTCGGAGTCCGTGATTGGGGTTTCTTGAAGCATCGGTTGTCCTAGAAGATGAGCTGGGCTTTGGTGGCAAATTCGAGCACGATGGTTGGCAAGACTCCGAACCAGATCGTGAATGCTGCGCAGAGGGCAAGAACGGCCGTCGTAGGACCATCGACCCTGGAATGGTCGGCGGCAGGAATGTCGCTTTCCTCATCGGCTCCGGCGAACATCACAAGAATGACCCGCAGGTAGAAGACAGCACCCACAACGGATGCAACGACTCCGATTATCAGTAGCGAATAGCTATGGGCATCGGCAGCCGCGGCGAAAATGCCCAACTTTGCGATGAATCCTCCGGTTGGCGGAATTCCAGCCTGGGCTAACAAGAACAAGGCGAGCAGCGAAGCCAGAACAGGTCTATCTCGACCGAGTCCTCGGTAGTCCTCAATGAGGTGTTTGTCGTCTCGCCTTCCGATCACAGCGACAATCGCAAAAGATCCGACCGTCATGAACGCATAAACCAGCAAGTACACAAGAGCGGATTGGAGCCCCTCACGTGTGCCAGCTTCAACACCGATCAACACATATCCAGCGTGGCTAATCGAGGAGTAAGCCAACATCCGCTTCATGTCTGTCTGAGCGATCGCGACAACCGAACCAACTACCAACGTGAGCACTGCGAGTGCCCAGATTGCCGGTCTCCAGTCGTCCCGATAAAGATCGAGGCCGGTGAAGAGGATGCGGATCAGAGCAGCGAAACCGACGGCCTTGGTTGCCGATGCCATGAACGCTGTTACAGGGGTTGGTGAACCGTCGTATACGTCTGGTGTCCACATATGGAACGGGACGGCTGCAATTTTGAAGCCAAGCCCTACGAGCAGGAGCATGATTCCCGCTATCAAGGTCCCTTCACTAAGGAGGGTTACCGAGGCTAAGAAGTCGGCGATGCCCGATAGAGATGTGGTTCCAGTGCCGCCATATACGAGCGCGATTCCATAGAGGAAGATCGCCGACGCGAACGCGCCGAGAACGAAGTACTTCATGCCTGCCTCTAGAGAACGTGCTCGGCGGCGGTCGTATGCCGCCATCACATATAGAGGAATCGAAAGCGTCTCCAACGCCACGAACACAACGATGAGGTCATTGGCGGTACTCATCACGAGCATCCCCGCGGCGGACAGCAGCAGTAGTGCTACGTACTCGGGCCGAGATTCGATGCCCTGACGTGCGAGGTACTTGCTCGACAACAACAGCGCAAGAGACGCGGCGATCAATACGATCACACCGATAAACACCGCGAAACCATCGATCGCCACCATGTCGTCAAGCGTGAGAAATGGCCCTGAGTCGGAGACTTCGGACCACTGGCACGTCAGGAACAAAGCTGCGGCAACCAAGCCGGCGAAGCCGATCCCGATCGATGCTCCATAAACCCATCTGGCGTGTCGAACGATCGATCTCAGCAAAATGATTACTAGGGCGGCTATTACGAGAGCGATAACCGGCGCGATTGCTAGCCAGTCGATACTTGGAGTCTGTGCAGCGAGGTTCACTTGGGCACGTCCTCATGCGGCGACGACGGGCCTTCGGTGTCGTACTGCTCGATCTTTTCTTTCTCTTCCGCTATCTCGCTCGGACTCGGAACACGATCCGCGTCGGGTTGCCCGTAGTCCGTCTTTTGTTCGAAATTATTGATCACGCGCCTAGCGGTCGGTTCAATTCGATCGAGGACCGGACTCGGGTGAATACCGATAAAAAGGCTGATCAACAACAGCGGGGCGACAACGGCAATCTCGCGGAGATTGACGTCTTTTACCTTCGCGTTCTCTTCATTTGGCACGCCCGTAAAGACGCGCTGGAACATCCAAAGCATGTAAACGGCGCCAAGGACAACACCAATCGTCGCTACGACACCCCACCAACGATGAGCAATAAACGCTCCCAAAATCGAGAGGAACTCTCCAATGAATCCCGAGAATCCCGGGAGTCCTATCCCTGCGAACATCGCAATCATAAATAGGGTCGTCAGAATCGGCGCCGAACGCCAGATGCCACCGAACGCGTCGATATCGCGCGTGTGGCGGCGTTCATAGAGCATGCCAATCACAAGGAACAGCGAGCCCGTGGTCAATGGATGGCTAACCATGGAGAACGCAGCGCCATCTAGTCCGAAAACAGTGATCGAGAAGATGCCCAGCAAGATGAACCCCATGTGCGCAACTGATGAAAACGCTATAAGCCGTTTTGCATCCCGTTGCATCGCAGCAACAATCGATCCATAGACGATGCCTATTACGGCCATCGTCATTATCAATGGAGCGAAGTAGACCGAAGCAGAGGGAAATAATTCAAAACTGAATCGGAGGAAACCGTAAGCACCCATTTTTAAAATCACACCGGCAAGCACCACAGAACCGGCGGTCGGCGCTTCGGTGTGTACGTCTGGCAACCATGTGTGGAATGGAAATAGCGGCGCCTTGATGGCAAAGGCCGCCATGAAGCCAAGGAACAACCATTTCTCAGTTCCCCCCGCCAGGCCATCCCACTCAGCTAGAACCCGATAATCGAAAGTGAGTAAGCCGGTGTCCGCCTGATGCAAAAACCCAAGCGCGACGATCGCTGCAAGCAAGAACGCGGACCCAAGCGCTGTGTAGATGAAGAACTTCATCGATGCGTAAGCGCGCTTCGCGCTTCCCCAACCCGAGATTAGGAAGTACATCGGAACGAGCATTGCCTCCCAGAACACGAAGAACGCGATCAGATCAAGGGAGAGGAAGATGCCCATGATCGCGCCCTCGAGCAATAGGAACCAGAACATGTACTCCTTGACGCGCCGTCCGATGTTTGCCGACGCAACCATTCCGATAGGGAACAACAACGCCGTGATTACAACCATGAAGATCGAGAATCCATCAACGCCGACTATGTAACCAACACCTAAGGCATCGAACCAGCGGGCCTCCTCAACGAACTGAAATCCACCAACGCCTGCCTCAAACTCGGCCAAGAGCCACAACGCGAACCCGAGAGTTGCCGCGGCAGTCAGAATCGCGACTGCACGTGAAATCTCAGGGCGCTTAGACGGCGTACACAACACCGCTAATGCTCCGACGATTGGAGTAGCGATGAGCGCCGTGAGAATCGGGAAACCGAGGTCGCTCATCATCCACCGACCAGTGCAAGCGCGTATAGAAGGAGCAACACGGTGCCGAGCACTATGCCTATAGCGTATTGACGCACTAGGCCCGTCTGGATACGCCTCATGTTGCGCGCAGCCACAACAACAAGATGCGCTACACCATTGACCGCGCCATCAATCACCTTGAGATCAAAGACATCGGATAGCCATTGAGATGCCTTGCGTATCGGGCCGCCGACTGCAGCGCTCACAAATTTGTCGTAGTACCACGCGTTCCCGAACAGGCGACCCAATCGGCCGAGACGCTTGGTGATCGGGTCGGGCTTCGTGGAATCGAGTCCCTTGCCATATGTCTTGTACGCGATCCAGATTCCGATTCCTACAACCAGTACCGCCACAACATCGAGTATCAGTGCAGAAACAAACGATGTCGGTTCCGGGGTATAAAACCCAGCGAAGACTGGCTCCAAAAAGGCGTTCAAGAACTCGAGTTTTGTGAATGGCAAGTCGAGAAGTCCGGCAAAGATCGCGAAGGTGGCCAGGATCAAGACTGGCACGATCATCACCCTTGTTCCTTCTTGCGGATTCCCACTGAGATGCTCAGGAGATGGATCCGTTCCGAAATCGACGGTTGGGGATGCAGTGGCGTCATGTTCATGGGCACGTTGAGGTTCCGTCACAACGGCTACCAGGGGTTCGGGTGCGGTGGTTTCGAGTACCTGGGTTGTGGAAGCAGTGGCTCCTGCAGCAGAAACCGCGGGATGAAACCGTTCGTTGCCGAAGAAAACCAACAATGTCTCGCGGCCCATATACATCGCCGTGAGCGCGACGGCGGATAGGCCGACCGCATAGACGAAGTAGTTCCCGGCGTAGAACGCACTTGCAAGGACTGCGTCTTTAGCCCAGAAACCGGCGAGAGGAGGTACTCCGGAAATCGACATCCAAGCGATGATGAACGCGACGCCAGTAAACGGTAAGTACTTGCGGAGCCCACCCAAATGGCGGATGTCCTGTTCATCGTCCGTCCCATGAATAACCGTTCCAGCCCCGAGAAAGAGCGTCGCCTTGTAGAACGCGTGGACAAGCACGAAAAAGACGGCAGCCGAATACGCGCCAACGCCAGCCGCTACAAACATGTATCCAAGTTGGCTGATTGTCGAGTACGCAAGCACGCGTTTGATGTCGGGTTGGACAAGCGCAACGGTTCCCGCGAGTAACGCAGTAATCGCGCCGAAAACGGCAACGACTGTCATCGCATCGCCACTGCGCTCAAAGAACGGGGCCGCGCGGCACACAAGAAATACACCAGCAGTCACCATGGTTGCCGCATGGATCAACGCGGACACGGGTGTTGGGCCTTCCATCGCGTCTGGAAGCCAAATGTGCAGACCAATCTGCGCGCTCTTGCCGATGCAGGCAAGGAACAGCAACAACGCGATGGCTGTGGCGGTCGATTGCGCCATGCCCGCAGCTTTCGAACTCATCGCGGCGTAGTCGAGGCTACCGAGTGCACCCACGATGAAGAACATGGCGAGCATAAATCCAAAATCGCCAACGCGGTTCGTCACGAAAGCCTTGACTGAAGCGGTTGAAGCACGACGGCGCTCTGACCAGAATCCAACCAATAAATACGAACAGAGGCCGACACCCTCCCACCCGAGAAATGTGACGAGAAAACTGCTCGCCAATACGAGCACAAGCATCGAGGCTGCGAACAAGTTGAAGTATGCGAAGAATCGGCCGAAGTTGGGATCGGTATGCATGTAACCGATCGCATAGAGATGAATCAACGATCCGACACCGGTGACAAGAAGTATCCAGATAATCGAAAGAGGATCAGCTAGGAAGCCGAGATCTACCTTCAATGCTCCGGCCTCAAGCCAGGTGAAAAGGTTGACAGTGTTGTGGCGGGATTCTTCCGGCAAGTTCAAGAGTGCTGCGAACATCACAACCGACCAAATGAACGCCGCAAATAACAACCCGGTTGCGATCCAACCAGAGCGCGGGTCACCGATTCGGCGTCCACCAAACAAGAGGACGATCGCGCCTAGCAACGGCAGGGCAGGGACAATCCAAATCGTATTGAGAAGGTCGTTAGCGTCGATTGCGCTCATCCCCTCAGAAGGTCTATGTCATCGGCGGTGGCGCCTCCACGACGCCGCCGGAATATGGCCACGATGATCGCGAGACCCACGGCTACCTCTGCTGCTGCCACAACGAGCACGAAGAACACAATCGCTTGCCCACTGATGTCGTTCAACGATTTTGAGAATGCAACGAACGTCACGTTGACAGCGTTGAGCATGAGCTCAACGCACATGAACATCACTAGGACGTTTCTACGAACGAGAAATCCAACAGCGCCGATCGTGAAAAGCATCGCGGCGAAGGTGAGGAAGTAGGTATCGGTCAACTTCACAATGTCTCGACCTCATCGTCGATCGTCGGCTTGTTACTGCGCCTAGCGAGTACGACGCTTCCGATCACCGCAGCCACGAGCAACACTGCGGTCACTTCAAATGGCCATAGAAAGTCAGTAAACAAACTCCGCGCTACGCGCTCGACGTTGCCACCGTCGCCAGCTTGCAACGATCCACGCGATTGCTGCGCTCCGGTAGCCCATTGGTGGCCAGCCAAGAACAGCACCTCAGCTAGCACAACTAGTCCGAGGACGATGGCCACGGGTCTCTGGGCCGTAACCGGTTCGGCGAGGGATTCTTCTTCGTCGACGCCGAGCAACATGATCACAAAGAGGAACAAGACAACAATCGCGCCTGCGTAGACAATCACCTGTACAGCCGCGAGCAATTGTGCGTCTTGGATAATGAATAGAACCGCGATTGAAATCAGCACGGTGACGAGTAGCAACGCGCTGTGTACAGGATTTCGAGCGAGGACAACGCCAAGCGCTGCGCACAACGCTATAGAGGCCATGATGAAGAAGATCACTACTTCGCTCACGACTGCTCCTCTCCTGGCCCCGGCGTCGGTGCAACTGAATCGGATTGACCTTTTTCCGGCTCGCGGTAACCAAAACCGAGTTCGTTAGACCAAGCGACTCTTCCCTCGAATCCGGCATCTCCCGAAGGAGAGGTAGCGCGCATCCAGCCGCTTGTGTCGTCGTCTTCGCCGCCCTTCCATAACTCCCATGGTTGCCGCTGCGCGCGCCCGTCATCGTCGACTAGCAATTCGGTCTTCGTGTAGATGGCGTCATCACGATTGGTAAAGGACAGTTCGAACAACTTGGTTTCGGTGATCGCTTCCGTTGGACACGCTTCGACGCACAGATCGCAATGGATACACCGCAAGTAGTTGATCTCGTAGACAAACCCGAAGCGCTCGCCGGGAGAAACCGGTGAGTCGGGATTGTTGTCCGCGCCGCGCACATAGATGCACTTAGCGGGACACACGCCGGCGCAAAGTTCACAGCCGATGCACTTCTCCATGCCGTCTTCGTAACGGTTGAGGACGTGCCGACCATGGAACCGCTCTGGCTTGGGGCGTTTTTCCTCTGGATAGAGCGACGTGACACGCGGGAGGAACATCTGCTTGAAGGTGACACCGAATCCTTGGAGGAGTCCCATCTTGCCTAGACCTCCTCTTCGATCAGTTCAGACTGTCGCGGTATACAAAGGCGAAGGATGCCAAGTAAACAAAACGCTCCACCTATCGCGGCAGGAACAACGACAAAGCGATTCCACGCTTCGTTGCGTGCAACGAGTACGACCGCGGTGACCATCACGGCCAAGAATGCGATTTCGATCAGCCACTTCCAGCCGAGATCCATCAACTGGTCGTACCGCATGCGAGGCAACGAAGCGCGCACCCAGACCGTCCCGAACAGCAACACAAGCAGTTTGGTAAAAAACCAGAACATCGGCATGAGCCAGGTGTTCACGGTGCCGGTAGCGGACAGGAACCCAAGTGCAGGACCCGACGGACCGCCCAAGAACAACGTGACTGCGATTGCAGACATCGTGATCAGGTTCATGAACTCAGCGAGAAAAAACATCGCGAAGCGAATTCCTGTGTACTCCGTGACGAACCCACCTACCAATTCTTGTTCGGCTTCGACCAGGTCGAACGGTGGATGATTGGTCTCTGCAATTGCGGCGATCAGGAAAATAACGAACGAGACGAACGCAACCGTCCAGTACCAGCTCGTCGCAAAACTGTCCCAACTCGTCCACGCTTGAGCGTCCACAATGCCGCGGGTCGACAGCGTTCCAGAGTGAAGTAAAACAGCGACAATCGCTAGGCCGAAGGCCGCCTCGTAAGAGAGCAACTGTGCCGAAGCACGCACGGAGCCGAGCAACGGGTACTTCGATCCGCTCGACCATCCCGCGAGCATCACGCCGTATAGCCCTATCCCGGACGTCGCAAGAAGTAACAACACCCCAATCGCAGGATCGGCGAGTTGGAGGTAAGTGGTGTGGCCGAGGATCGAGACTTCTCCGCCGATTGGAATAATCGAGAATGCCACGAACGCGGGAATAATCGATAGATATGGAGCAAGCCGAAACACGAACGGATCCGCGCCATCCGGAACTGACTGTTCCTTGAAGAAAAGTTTGACGCCGTCGGCGAGAGTTTGCAGGACCCCGTAGCGACCACCCGCGCGGGCTGGACCGACGCGGTTCTGCATGTCAGCAATCACCTTGCGCATAAACCATATGTAAAACAAGACCAGCACCATTAGAAGTGCGAATGCGGCGACTGTCTTGATGATCAGAATGAGAACGACCGTTGGATCTAAGCCACCGGCGAATAGCGGATCACCGGCGGCGAGGCTTTGCAAAGCAATCATCGGATCGACTCGACGCGAATATCGGTAACGCTCAAAGTTGCATCGACTAGATCCGCCGCGCCGGGTCCAGGCAGGTTGAACGCCATGAACGCGGTACCGATCGGGGTCGCAAGATCACCGCGAACGCGTGATGCGATTGAACCTCGCCCCGTAGCCACACGCACGGATTCGCCATCCGCCACCCCGATCCGGTCTCGGTCTTGGGGATTCACAAGCAACACCGACTCTGGCACGAGCGGAGACAAGGACGGCGATGCCATTGTCCATGTGCCGCCGTCGTACAGCGTTCTCCCCACGATTAGTCGCAGTGCGTATGCGTCGCGAGCCGGTGTGGACAGTTGCGGCGACGCACCGTCCCACTCGTGTAGCTGTACGGCTGGCGACACCGACACCACTATTGAATGTAGGTCGGAATTGTCATCTGTATCTTCAGGTACAACCTCTGGAGATGGCAAGATCGGATCCCACGACGCGCCCTGTAGCGCAACGCCTGCACGCCCTAGATGTATTTCGTCTGGGAACGAAGCGATCGGGATCACTGCGCCGTCACGAGCGCGGCGCAGGAGCGACATGTCGAGCCCGACGAATGCTGGCGCAACGCGTGCAATCTCTTCGGTCACTTCATCGGCGGACTCAAGATCGAACTCAACGCCGAGGCGAGCCGCGAGTTCGGCAGCAATGCGCCAATCAGGCATCGCCGTACCGTCAGGCGAAACCTTTTGGGCTACGCGCTGCACGCGACCTTCAAGGTTGGTGATCGTCCCGGTCTTCTCGCCCCAAATACTCGCCGGAAGGAATACATCTGCGCGCTTAGAACTTTCGGTCAGGAACGTGTCTATCGCTACAACAAATCCGGACGCCATGATTGCGTTACGTGCCAATGCGCGGTCTGGGCAGTCGTTGATGGGGTCGGAGCCAGCGAGAATGAGAGCATGTATGCGCCCTTCGGCGGCGGCCGAGAAGATCCCCAACGCGTCGAGCCCCACTTCTTCCGGTACGCCACCCCACTCGTTAACGAAATGATCACGCCCCGTATCGAGCGTGGCTCGTCCTGGCAAGAAACCGGGGGCAAGACCAAGTTCAAGCGCGCCGCGCACATTCGCGCGGCGCAGCGCAACAAGGAACTTCGCGTTTTCAATAATCGATAACGCCGCCGCAGCGCCAACGGTGACATCTGCAGACTCGGCAAGGTCGCCGCGGCCCAGCACAACAACTAGATCGCCATCGCGACCTACAAGTAGTGCGGCAGCCGCATCGATATCTGCATTAGCGGACGGCGTTCCATTGATCGCTGCCGCCAACTTGCGTGCCGTGTCAGCTTGCTCGCCAGGTAGAGGACGAAGTCGTGCAGATGCGTACCGAGAAAGGCCCGTATCGCGCGGCGCAATCTCGATCAAAGGAACGCCAGCTTCAACCGCTGCCTTTTTGACACGCAGGTAAAGAACAGGAAGTTCTTCTTTGAGGTCTGGTCCAAGCAGCACGATCGCTGCCGCGGTGTCGAGATCATTGATGAGAGCGTGCGGCAAACCGAGCGCGACTGCTGCCGGCAATCCATCGCCGAGTTGAGCATCGACGTTGTCAGTTCGAAGTACGCCCTTGGCCAAACGCGCCCATGCGTATGCGTCTTCGTTGGTTCCGCGCGCACCACCGATTAAGGCGACTGAGCGCGGGCCGTTGAGATCGAGCGCACGTTGGATCCCGTCGGCCACTGCGTCTAAAGCCTCGGGCCAAGAGCACTCGACGAGTTCGCCAGGCGAACCGTCGGCACCCGTGCTCTTACGCACCATCGGATAGCGCACACGATTTTCGGCATTAATTGCTTCGTATCCGTAACGGCCTTTGTCACAAAGCCATCCTTGGTTTACCGGATCACTATCGACACCAAGCAGGCGCACGAGTTGGTTGCTTGCAGACTCGAGGGCACCGCGACATTGGACGGCGCAAGTGAGGCATGAAGTTTCTGCGGCGTCGAGATCCCATGGACGGGCTTTGAATCGATAGGGCTGCGCAGTTAGAGCGCCGACGGGACATACCTGCACCGTGTTGCCCGAGAAGTACGACGCGAAAGGTTCATCGGGGAACGTTGTGATTTCGGTATAACCACCTCGTTCTCCGAAAGAGATGAGCGGGTCACCCGCGATCTCGTCTGCGAACCGTGTGCAGCGAGCGCACTGGATACAACGTTCACGATCGAGCAACACAAGATCGGAAACCGGAATCGGCTTCTCCCAGTGTCGCTTCTCCTCAACAAACCGCGACTCGCCCGGCCCGAATGCAAGCGTTGTGTCTTGGAGCGGACACTCGCCACCGCGGTCACACACAGGGCAATCGAGTGGGTGGTTGATCAGTAGTAATTCGAGAACGCCATCCTGCACCTTGCGCACCTGAGGTGTAGTGGTGTGAACCACCATGCCATCGGTTACTGGTGTTGTGCATGCAGGTGGAAGGCCTCGAACGCCCTCGACCTCCACAAGGCACATGCGGCACATCCCCACTGGCTTCATACGTTCGTGCCAACAAAAACGTGGGATGTATGTGCCGTGTTCCTGCGCGACCTTGATCAGCAACTCGCCGGACGCAACCTTCACTTCTTTGCCATCGATCGTGATGGTTACCAATGCGTCGCCATTCGCGCTCATGATGCACTTACCGGGATCAGTGCAGGCCCAGCGCACATCGCAAGAACTTCATCGCGGAAGTATTGCTGCAGACTTGCTATGCAACTCACTACCGATGGGCCGAGAGAACAAATCGTTGTTTGAGTAAACGGCGCATTCATTACGCCAGGAGAGATGCTCTCGCAAACGTCAAACAACATGTCCAGATCCTGCCGACGCCCGTGCCCGTTGACAATGCGGAACAGCACCTTTTCAATCCAACCGGTTCCTTCACGACACGGCGTGCACTTCCCACATGATTCATGCGAAAAGAACTTCGCTAGCCGCCACGCCACTAGTACCGGGTTTACGGTCTCGTCGTAGACCATCACGGCACCGGAACCCAGCATGACGCCAAATGTCTCCTGCACGTAGTCCATGTCGAGAGGCGCATCTAAGTGTTCGTCGGAACCTATGAGCCATTGGCTCGACGCGCCGCCCGGAATAAAGAACTTCACGGCGCGATCCTCTCGGATGCCTCCGCCGAGTTCCGGTGAATACAAGAGATCGCGGAAGGTAATGCCTAACTCGACTTCATAGTTACCGGGACGCTTTACATGACCTGACAATGAGAACACGCGCGTACCGGTAGAGCGATTCACTCCGAGTTTTCCGTACTCTTCACCGCCCATGAGGATGATGTGCGGGAGACTAGAAATCGTCTCGACGTTGTTGACGACAGTTGGCTTCGCGTAGAGCCCTTCATTCGCTGGGAACGGCGGGCGGATACGCGGCATACCGCGTTCGCCTTCGAGGCTCTCAAGAAGGGCGGTTTCCTCACCACATATGTACGCACCCGCGCCGCGATGCACAACGATTTCGAGGTCGAATCCTGAACCGAGAATGTTGGAACCTAAAAAGCCCTTCGCGTGTGCGGCTGCGATGGCATCTACAAGACGCTCGTATCCAAGCGCGAACTCGCCTCTGAGGTACAAGAAAGCGAGATTGCATTCGATCGCGAAAGCTGCGATGGCTATTCCCTCAATCAATTGATGCGGATCTGCTTCAAGCAACATGCGGTCTTTGAAGGTGGACGGTTCTCCTTCGTCCGCGTTGATCACGAGATAGCGCGGGAAGGACGCCTCTGGAAGAAACGACCACTTGGTCGCTGTGGGGAATCCGCCGCCGCCACGTCCGCGCAGCCCAGAAGCTTTCACCTGCTCTTGGCCTATTGCGTCGCGTCCGATCGTGAAGGCTTTCTTGAGACCTTCATACGCGCCAGACGCGAGTGCGCCATCGATCGTCCAGGAGTCTTCTTCGCGATCGCGAATGCGCTTCGTAATTATTCTTGTTTCGACGGCACTCATTCGAGACGACCGCCGCTGGTTCCGCGTGCAACCAACTCGCCGCGCTTATACGCCTCGATGATGCCCTCCGCGCTGGCAGTTGTAAGACCATCGTGGAATTCGTAATTCACTTGCATCGCGGGCGCACCGTCGCAAGACGCTAGGCACTCAACTTCTTCTACGAATACTTCGTCATCATCTGAATAACGATCAACTAAGTGTTCGAGTACTTCGGGTCCGCCGGTCACTAGACACGTGACGTTCGTGCAAACAGACACGACCAGGCGTCCTACAGGGTCTCGTTTAAACATTGTGTAGAAGCTGCACGTCCCGAGTACTTCTGCCGGCTCGATGCCCGTCATAACCGCGATTTCGCGCATTGCTTCTGGCGAGAGCCAACCGTCTTGGTCCTGTGCGAGATGAGCCAGCGGAAGAACTGCTGACTTAGGACGCGGATAACTCGCGACGATCGTTCGGGCGCGTTCGAGGTTCTTTGAAGTAAAGGCCACGGCTACCTGTCCACCTCGCCCAAGATCGGATCAACGCTCGAGATCACGGCGACGGCGTCCGCAACAAGGCGATCTTCCATCATGGGTCCCATCGACTGCAGGTTGTAGAAGGAAGGCGCACGAACGTGCATGCGCGTTGGCTTGCCTGTGCCATCAGAAACGATGTAGCAGCCAACCTCTCCGCGCGGAGACTCAACCGACGCATATGTCTCACCCGCAGGAACTCTGAATCCTTCTGTGAACAACTTGAAGTGATGGATCAATGCTTCCATCGACTGATCAATGCGTTCGCGCGGTGGCGGAGTGATCTTCTTGTCCTGCACGCGGTAGTCGCCCGGCGGCATCATCTCTACACATTGACGAACGATCTTGATTGATTCGGCAATCTCTGTGAGGCGAATGCGATACCGATCGAAACAGTCGCCGTTCTGCGTGTAGATCACGTCGAAGTCGACCTTGTCATACGCAAGGTACGGCTGAGCTTTACGAAGGTCCCATGCAAAACCCGTCGACCGGAGAATCGGTCCCGTTACCCCAAGAGCGAGAGCCTGCTCGGTTGTTATGACGCCGACGCCAACAGTTCGCTCGATCCAGATTGGGTTTCCAGTGAGGAGCGTGTCGTAGTCCTCGATGCCAAGTTCGACTTTGTCGCAAAGTTCAAGGACGGCTTGCTGCCAACCGTCGGGTAAATCGGCTGCTACACCGCCGGGACGCACAAAGTTGTGGTTCATGCGAAGGCCGGTGATCATTTCAAGAACTCTGAGCGTCTCTTCACGTTCACGCCAGCCGTAAAGCATCATCGAGACCGCGCCAATGTCCATTCCGTTAGACGCTTGGAACAAAAGATGGCTCGCTATCCGACTGAGCTCGGCGAGCATCATCCGAATCCATATGGAGCGTTCTGGAACCTCTACATCGAGTAGTTGTTCTACCGCCATAGAGAAGACGATTTCGTTCGCAATCGGCGACGCGTAGTCCATGCGGGTGACGTTGGTGCACCCCTGCACGTAGGTGAGTTGCTCGCCGGTTTTTTCCATACCGGTGTGCAGGTAACCGATAACCGGTTTCGCTCGCACAACGGTCTCGCCATCGAGTTCCATCATCACGCGCAGCACACCGTGCGTAGATGGGTGCTGCGGGCCCATGTTGATGATCATGGTTTCGCCGTCGCCCTCGAGCTCGGGCCATACCGTTCCTGTAACTACAAGGTCATGGCTTGCTTTTAGTACTTGCGCGCCTTCGTCGGTCTGGCGGCTTAGACGTTCGGTTTCGTTCAACCCTCCGCTCATGATTTCCGCTCCTGGCCCTGCGGGCCGGGCCGCTCTGGCCACGCTCCGCTCATGATTTCCGCTCCTGGCCCTGGGGGCCGGGCCGCTCTGGCCACGCTCCGCTCATGCTGCTCCATCGACTCTGGGCCCGGGGTCTTCTTTGAAGGTGACCGGAACACGCGCCGGAGCGTCGTCTTTGCGAAGTGGGTAGCCGGACCAGTCGTCAGGCATCAAGATGCGCGTGAGATCGGGGTGGCCGACGAACTCAATACCGTAAAGGTCGAACACTTCGCGCTCCGCAAAGTTCACACCCGCGTAGACCGGCGTCAGACTTGGGACGGTCGTGTCAGACGTAGGCACTTGTGCGATGACTCTGATGCGTCGGTTGCGCGCGTGTGAAATGAAGTTGGCGACCAACTCGAATCGTTCAGGCGTTACTCCCGGGACTGCGAGGCGTTCCGCGTCGGTGAGGTGATCCACCGCGGTGACGTCGAGGCAAGTTGTGAACTGTTCTTCATCACGTAAGTACGTAGCGATGTCTGCCATCTGCGAACGATCTGCGTAGACGACCGCCTGCCCATGACTGTCGTGGAAGATTGAACCCACAAATTTGGCTACGAGCGCGGCGGCGACTTCGTCGGTTGGAGTGGGACGCTCAGCGCGCTCGTGAATCTCTTCACTAGCGCCTTCGTCGACGACCGCAGTCGGTTCCGCCATTGGCTTAGGTCGCTTTCGAGATTGAGACGGGCATGCGGGGTGTGCCAGCTGGCGGCTCGGAAACTTGTATCGCTGCACCACCGGTTGGAGAAACTTTGCGACGCTTTAGCAACTCGCCAGTTCGAATTTGTTCGTGCAGAGTGAGGATGCCGTGCATAAGTGTCTCGGGACCGGGAGGACAGCCAGGCACGTATACATCGACGGGAACGATCTGGTCGACGCCTTGCACGATTGCGTAGTTGTTGAACATGCCGCCAGAACTGGCACACACTCCCATGGAAATGACCCACTTAGGTTCAACCATCTGGTCGTATACCTGACGCAGCACAGGTGCCATCTTCTGCGACACGCGTCCCGCGACAATCATGAGGTCTGCTTGGCGCGGACTGGCGCGGAACACTTCCATTCCGTAACGCGCAAGGTCGTAGTGCGCTGCACCTGTTGCCATCATCTCAATGGCGCAACATGCAAGACCGAAGGTTGCGGGAAAAACACTGTTACGGCGCGCCCATCGAACAACGTCTTCGAGACGACCAGTGAGAAAGTTGTGCGGGATAGCGTCGAGCGCCACTACGCGGCTTCTTCTTGCGGTGCGCGCAATGGAGGTGCGGCGACACCTTCGGGAAGTCCGGCCGCGCGCAACACGGGACGAATGATGCGATCGGCAACTTGGCGCACCGGTCCCCAGTCAAGCGCACCAACGGACAGCAGATAGGCGAACGGCACGAGGAGAACGATGAGGAAGGTACCCATCAACGCCAATCCATAGCCACCCAACTCTTGGAAAACGGTCGCGAATGGGTAGAGGAAAATGATCTCGACGTCGAGCACAATGAAGGCCATCGCAACCAAGTAGAAGCGGACAGGGAAGCGTTCGGCTGGCTCGTTTTCGGGAACGATGCCGCACTCGTATGGCGCTGTCTTCGCACGCGTCGGTCGCTTGACGGTCAGCAGCATTGAGACTTTGAAAGAGATGACGACGAAGATGACGACGAGCATGGCCATTGCCAAGATCGGCAGAAACTGGACCATGTTCCTCTCCTTTCGCGTTGTCCTACCGGAGCAC